>NZ_JBBMEO010000004.1:0-144671 GCF_040096515.1 Faecalibacterium tardum
AAATTGCGGTCTTGCAGACGGCTCGATGAAATCGAAGCTGGCGTTTGTGCGCCAGCCCGATTCCATCCCAAGGAAAATGCAGTTTTCCTTGGTCTCCCTCCCAGAGGGAGCTGGCGCGGCAATCGCCGCGACTGAGGGAGTTTCTCAGTACCGCTCTACGCCGTCCTTGGTGACAAGGGCGTACACCAGCGGAGCTTCCTCCGGCTTTTCCGCGCCGTACACAAGGCCGCTGCGGTACTCGGCGGCAGCGGCTTCAAACTTGTCCGCTGCGCCGTAGAAGGTGGCAAGGCTTTCGCCCTTATGCACATAGTCGCCGCGCTTTTTGTGCAGAGTGATGCCGGCGGCAAAATCCAGCGGGTCACCCTTTTTCTGGCGGCCTGCGCCCAGCAGCACACTGGCAGAACCGATCTTTTCGGCATCGTTGGCCACGATGTAGCCGTCCTGTTCAGCCAGCAGTTCATAGCTGGCGGCGGGCTGTGCAAACAGGCTGTAATCATCCAGCACCCGGATGTCGCCGCCCTGTGCGGCAAACATTTCCTTGCACTTGGCAAAGGCAGAGCCGTCCGCAATGACCGCCTCGGCCATAGCGCGGCAGTGGGCGGCATCGCCCTTGCCTGCCAGTACCAGCATGTTGGCCGCCAATTGCAGGCACACCTCGGTCAGGTCTGCCGGGCCGTGGCCCTTGAGCACGTCCATGCTCTCCATCACTTCCAGACTGTTGCCGATGTTGTGCCCCAGCGGGGTGTCCATATCGGTGATCATGGCAGCTACCCGGCGGCCGTGGTGGGTACCGATGGCAACCATCAGCTGCGCCAGCTCAATGCTCTGGTCAACAGTTTTCATAAAAGCACCGGTGCCGGTGGTGACGTCCAACAGAATGGCGTCCGAACCGGAGGCCAGCTTTTTAGACATGATGCTGGACGCGATCAGCGGGATGCAGCTGACAGTAGCAGTAACGTCCCGCAGGGCGTACATTTTTTTATCCGCCACCGCAATACCCTCGCTCTGGCCGATGACCGACAGACCAATCCGGTTCACCTGTGCAAAGAACTCCTCCTGCGAGAGGGCAGTTTTTGTGCCGGGCACGCTCTCCATCTTGTCGATGGTGCCGCCGGTGTGGCCGAGACCCCGGCCGCTCATTTTGGCGATCTTCACCCCGCAGGCTGCCACGATGGGCGCGATGACCAGCGTGGTCTTGTCGCCCACGCCGCCGGTGGAGTGCTTGTCCACCTTGATGCCCGGAATGGGCGAAAGATCTACCATCACGCCGCTGTGCGCCATCACATCGGTCAGCTCAGCGGTCTCCTCATTGGTCATGCCGCGCAGATACACCGCCATCATCCATGCAGCCATCTGGTAGTCGGTCACATCTCCGCAGACAAAGCCGTTGACAATAGCTTCCAGCTCTTCCCGGGTGTGGGTGCCGCCATCCCGCTTTTTTGCAATCAGATCATAAATACGCATCGTTTCACGCTCCTGTTCTTACTGTTTTTGGGGGCGTTTTATGCCCGGATCTCCTGCCATACGCTCTTGCCGTCCAGCGTGGAAGCGTCCACTTCCAGATACTCGCAGATGGTCTTGGCGATGGTGCCGAAGCACAGCTTGGTGCCCAGATCCATACCCGCCTTTACGCCCTTGCCGCAGACCAGATACGGCACATACTCACGGGTATGGTCGGTGGTCTTGGTGTAGGAGGGGTCGCAGCCGTGGTCGGCGGTGATCATAAGCAGGTCACCCTCCCGCATCCCCGGCAGGAAATCAGCCAGAAAACGGTCGAACTCGGTGGCGGCGGCAGCGTAGCCTGCCACATCGCGGCGGTGGCCGTAGAGCATATCAAAGTCCACCAGATTCACGAAAGCCAGACCCTCAAAATCCCGGGTCTGCAAAGCCTTGGTAAAGGCGATGCCATTAGTGTTGCCGGTGGTCTTGATCTTTTCGGTCACGCCCTCGCCGTCAAAGATATCGTAGATTTTGCCCACAGCGATCACGTCCTTACCGGCATCCTTTAACAGATCCAGCATGGTGGCGCGGGGCGGCTTCAGGCTCAGGTCGTGGCGGTTGGTGGTGCGGTAAAAGGTGTCGGCGCTGTTGCCCAAGAAGGGGCGGGCGATCACACGACCCACGCCGTACTTGCCCTTGAGCATTTCCCGGGCGATCTCACAATAGCGGTACAGCTCGTGCACCGGCACCAGTTCTTCGTTGGCAGCCACCTGAAAAACGCTGTCAGCGCTGGTGTAGACGATGAGGGCGTTTTCCCGCATGGCCTGCTCGCCGTAGTCCTTCAGTACCTGCGTGCCGGAATAGGGCTTGTTGCACAGTACCTTATGGCCGGTTTTTTGCTCGTACTCCCGGATCAGCTCCTCCGGGAAGCCCTCGGGGAAGGTGGGCAGCGGCTCCGGGCTGACCACACCGGCGATCTCCCAGTGACCGATGGTGGTATCCTTGCCCATGCTCTGCTCCTGCAGGCGGGCAAAGGCAGCCGCCGGGGCATCCGTTCTCTCCCCTGCGGTCACGCCGTCAATGTTGAACAAGCCCAGCTTGCGCAGGTTGGGGCAATTGAAATTGGGGTGGTTCGCAATGGCACCCAGGGTGTTGGTGCCTGCATCGCCAAAGGCAGCGGCGTCCGGCTCTGCGCCAATGCCAAAGCTGTCCAGAACGATCAGAAAAACGCGTTTTTCCATAATGGTCACTCCATTTCTCCGGGGCGCACCCCGGAACAGTACTACTTTATTACCCTTATTATAAGCAAAAAGCCCTTCGGATGCAAGAGGAAGCAGCCTTGTGCGGTCTTATCCGTTTTTGCGTTTTGCAGCAGTTTTCCCTGTCAGACAGCACACAGAAAGCTGCGGCGCATCGTTAAAAGTTTTACAATCTTTTCTTTGGGCATCAGCAGATGCAAAAACTTGTATTCAAGCAAAAATTCCTCTTGCTCTCTTGCGCCGGAATGATTATAATAATAGGTGGTAGAGTTTTGGGTTTTTCCACTCTGCCATACAAACCAACCCGCTGTACCGAGAGCTTTGGCTCCCATTGGTCATACACAGCAGCCTGCAGGGATGCTGTGCCGGATATAGGTAAGAGAGAGTTGACGGAGGTATATTGCATGAGAAAGACGAAAATTATTTGCACCCTTGGCCCTTCCACCGATAAGGAAGGCGTGCTGCGCGATCTGATCGCCAACGGCATGAACGTGGCCCGCTTCAATTTTTCCCACGGTTCCCACGAGGAGCATCTGGGTCGCCTTGAAAAGCTGAAGGCTCTGCGCGAGGAGCTGGGTAAGCCCGTGGCCGCACTGCTGGACACCAAAGGTCCCGAGATCCGCCTGAAGGACTTCAAGAACGGCGTTGAGAATCTGGTTGCAGGCCAGACCTTTACCCTGACCACCCGCGATGTGGAGGGCACCAACGAGATCTGCTCCATCACCTACAAGGATCTGCCCATGGACGTGGAGCCGAACGGCACCATCATGCTGGACGACGGCCTGATCAAGCTGCAGATCCAGACCGTGAACGACACCGACATCGTCTGCACCGTACTGAACAGCGGCAAGATCAAGAACAAGAAGGGCGTCAACGTTCCCGGCGTGCACCTGTCCATGCCGTATATGAGCCAGCGCGATAAGGATGACATCATCTTCGGCATCCAGCAGGGTTACGATTTCATCGCCGCCTCCTTTGTGCGCACCGCACAGGACGTGTACGATATCCGCAACCTGCTGAACCAGTACGATTCCAACATCCGCATCATTGCAAAGATCGAGAACCGCGAGGGCGTGAACAACATCGACAGCATTCTGGCTGCTGCCGACGCCGTGATGGTGGCCCGTGGCGATCTGGGCGTGGAGATCGACTTCACCGAGCTGCCCGGCATCCAGAAAACCATCATCGACCGCTCCTTCTCCTTTGGCAAGCCCATCGTCACCGCTACCCAGATGCTGGACAGCATGATAGTGAACCCCCGCCCCACCCGCGCCGAGATCTCGGACGTAGCAAACGCCATCTACGATGGCACCTCTGCCATTATGCTGTCTGGTGAGACCGCTGCCGGTGCCTACCCTGTGGAGGCGCTCAAGACCATGTCTGCCATCGCCGAGCGCACCGAGCAGGAGGGTTTCCATCTGCGCGGTCGCATGATGGATTCCAACCCCGGCAAGATCAGCGTCTCTGACGCTACCGCCCATGCCGCCTGCCTGACTGCACGGGATGTGAACGCCGCCGCCATCGTTACCGTGTCCGAGTCCGGAACTACTGCCCGCCTGCTGAGCAAGTACCGCCCGCAGCAGCCCATTATTGCCTGCGTCATGCGCGAGCAGGTGCAGCGTCAGCTGTCCCTGAGCTGGGGCATCACCCCGCTGATGATGTCTCTGGCACACAGCACCGATGAGCTGATCGAGATGTCCACCGCTCTGGCCAAGGAGAACGGCTACCTGCACAACGGTGAGCTGGCTGTTGTGACCGCAGGCGTGCCCGTGGGCGTTTCCGGCACCACCAACATGATCAAGATCCACATGGTGGGCAACTGTCTGGCTACCGGCGTGGGTGTCGGCCCCGAGAACAACGATGTTGCCAGCGGCAAGGCCTGCGTCTGCCGCACCATGGACGAGGTGCGCGCCAAGTTCAAGCCCGGCATGGTGCTGGTGGTTCCTTCCACCAGCAACGAGATGCTGAGCTTTGTACGCGATGCTGCCGCTCTGGTGGTAGAGGAGCCCGGCCTGAACAGCCACGCTGCTATTGCCGGCAAGGCACTGCTGAAGCCCACCGTTGTGGGTGCCGCCGGTGCTACCAGCCACATCCGCGATGGTCTGATGGTGGCTGTGGACTGCGCACACGGCAGTGTGCAGCGCCTGCAGGGCTAAGACATAAAAGGAGAACCGTAGTATGGAACGTATCGCAAGCTTTTGCGTGGATCACACCCGGCTGGAGCGCGGAATGTATCTGAGCCGTCAGGACGGCGATGTGCTCACCTGGGACATCCGCATGAAAAAGCCCAATCAGGGCGATTACCTGACCACCGCCGCTGCCCACACGCTGGAGCACCTATTTGCCACCTACGCGCGCAACAGTGCCGTGAAGGACGGGGTGATTTATGTTGGCCCCATGGGCTGCCGCACCGGTTTTTACCTGTTGACCCGGGGTCTGACCCCGGCGCAGGCATTGCAGCTGACGGTGGACGCCTACCGCTTTATGGCTGATTTTGAGGGCGCCGTGCCCGGTGCCAGCGAGGTGGAGTGCGGCAACTACCGCGATATGGATCTGCCCGCTGCCAAGGCCGAGGCCGCTGCTATGCTGCCCGTGCTGGAAGGCCTGACCGCAGAGGATCTGCACTACTGATCTGTCAATATAAAGAGAGCGCCGCACAAAAATACCGTGCAGCGCTCTTTTTGTTACAAAATGATGCAAAAGTATTATTTATAATATTAGGGCAGGGGAACGTCTGCGGACGTTCTCCTGCCCTATTTTCACAAAAAGAAATTTCAAATCAGCCCCAAAGCTGCAAACTCCTTAGCAATGCCATCCTCATACACCGAGGGAGCAATGCGGTCGCAGCGCTGCTTCAGGCTTGCAGAGCCATTGGCCATACAGACGCTGATGCCGACCACATCGGTCATTTGCAGGTCGTTGTCGCTGTCGCCAAAGCCGATGCTGTCCTGCAGGGGCACGCCCAAATAGTCGCAGACAGCCTTGATACCGCGTCCTTTGTCAAATTTACGGTTGATAAGCTCACCGTTCACATAGCCGCCGTCCAGACCGTCCAGCTTGCTCTCACAGAACACAAAGCGATCCTCGTACAGGTGTTTGGCCTCGTCCAAGTCCTCGCTGTGCTCCGCGATATACACGATCTTATACAGCGGCTCGCCCTTGTAATCAGCCAGTGGACTGATGGTCATGCCGTCCTCCATGGCCTTGCGCCAGCGGGCGGCCTCGCTGTTCAGAGGGCCTGCATCCCGGTGGGTGAAGCTCCAGCGCTCGATCATCTTCAGGCTGCCGTAGGTGGCGTCCCGCGCTTCCAGCGTGCACTCTACACCGTGGCGCTCCATGGCGCTGCGCACACCCTCTGCCAGCTGCGGCTCCATAGGCAGGTCTACCAGCACCTTGTCCCCGCAGAACACATAACCGCCGGCACTGCATACCGCGCCGTCAAAGCCGTAGTGCAGCAGCGGCTGGGTCATGCGCAGGTTGCGCCCGGTGCACAGAAACAGTTTATGGCCGTTGGCACGCGCCTTGCGCAGCGCTTCCACCGTGCTTTGGGGAATCAGCATCTCGCCCGGGGGCAGCAGAGTGCCATCGATATCTAAAAAGATCAGTTTTTGTTTCATTTGTTCCTCTTTTTTACAGCGAGCCGCGCTCTACCAGCGTATAGCCAAGCGTGGTCTGGCGCACCGGCGCAGCGTCCGGCCCGGTATGCTCCAGGCTTTGCAGCAACATCCGGGCGGCCTCCTGCCCTACCTGCTTTTGGTAGAAGCGGATGGTGGTCAAGCCGGGCTGCACTACCTTGCTCGCCCAGTTATCTCCGATGCCTGCAAGGCCGACATCCTCCCCTACCCTGCGTCCGGCAGCGCGCAGCACCTGCAAAGCGCCAAAGGCCACGGTGTCGGTCACGCAGATCACACCGTCCAGCTGCGGGCAGCGCGCCAGCAGCTCCTCCATGCAGCGTTGTCCTTCTTCCATGGAAAAGACAGCGCAGCAGGCGCGGGGCAGACCATCTGCATTTAGTCCCACCTCTCGCAGCGCATCCTGCACACCCTGACGGCGGGCCGCGCCGGTGGCAGCGTCCTGCTCGCTGCCGCCGATGTACACGATATTTTTGCGGCCATGCTCCAGCATCTTCCGGGTCAGGTCGCGGGCGGCAGAGCGGTCGTCGTTATAAACGCAGGGCAGGTCTGCAAAGCGCTGCCCTGTTACCACCACAGGCACACGGCAGTCCTTCAGCGCCTTGCACAGCTGCGGGCTGGAATCATAGCCCAGCAAAATGATCCCGGCCACATGGTTGCGCTGCAATGCTGTAAGGTATTCCAGTTCCATCTGCTCGTCCAGCTCGGTGTCAGCCAGCAGCATCAGGTAGCGGCTTGCGCCCAGCTCGGTTGCAATGCCGCTGGTGATCTGCCCCACCGACTGGGAGCTGATGCTGGGCACAATGACCCCCACCTGACGCACCTTGCCGGTGCGCAGGGTCTGGGCGGCAGTGTCCGGGCTGTAGCCGGTCTGCTCTACTACAGCTTGTATCACGGCACGCTTCTGCTCGCTGAGAGGGCCGCCGTTCAAATAGCGGCTGACCGCAGCACTGGAAACGCCTGCCAGCTTTGCAATATCACTGATGGTCATGGGTTTTTCTCCGTTCCCTCTCCGGCGGTAATGTGTAAACGTTTTCATGCTTATTATAAATCCGTTTCATATTTCCCGCAAGAGGTGCAATGACCGTTTTTCTGCGGGGCTATCCGCTACTTTTTTGGTTGTTTTGTACAACGCAGCCGTTTTCGCTTTCCAATTTACCTCCAGATTTGCAAAAAACGTTGCGTTTACAGCAAACCCATGCTAATGGCGCGTGCGATAAGCCCCAGCACCAGCACCGCCAAAATAATGCCCAGCGCTGCCTTGCTTTCGCCGCCGGTCTGCTGCTTTTTGCTGCGGGAGGCTGTGCCGCGGCTCTGCTTTGTACCGGTGCTGCGGCTGCGGGCGGCAGTGTTTTTGGTGCTGCGGGTCTGCTGTGCACTGCGGGGCTTGCTGCGGGCAGCAGCTTTCCCCTGCTGTGTGTTTTGCGGGCTGCTCTGGCGCGCTTTAAGAGGTTTGCCCTCGCTGCACCGGCTCAGGTAGTCCTCGGCTTCGCGGTAATACTGCGCCAGTTCGTTCTCCTTAAAGGCGGTACCGGCGTAGCCCTCTTCCAGCGCCTCGATGGCCTCGTTGAACAGCAGCGCCGCCTGTGCGCCGTCTGCTGCAACTGCCGCGTGGGCAGCTTCGTTGCGGGCGGTGCGGATGGCGTTGCAGGCATGGCGGGCGGCAGAGGGGTGCGCCGTGTTGCCCAGCAAGTCCAGCGGGCTGGCAGCATCAGTCTCCGGGTCCAGCAGTACCCGCATACACAGGGTAGTGTCCAGCTGCTGCCAGCTGGTCTTGCCGGTAAGATCCGGCATACGGTCATAATAATCCGGGCTTTCCTGCTTGCGGGCGGCAATATGCTCCAGCAGCGCGTCCAGACTGTGCGCCCCGGGCTTGCGCTCCCAGTGCCAGCGCAGCAGGCGGCGGCTGATCTCATCGCAGGCGGTCTTGATTTCAAAAGCCACCTGTAAAGCTTGTTCCGGCATGGCATTTCCTTTCTGTGCAATGCACACAAAAGGCGGAGAAGGCACGCTGCCCCCTCCGCCGGGATGAATCTTATTTTACAGCACGAACTGGTAGTACACAAAGCCGCAAAGCGCAATGGCTGCGCACAGGATGGCCGTAATGGGCGGCACCCAGCGGATCAGCGCTTCTGCCACGCTGTCCCGGCTGTCCTCGTACTCCTCGTCATCGTCCTCCACAGGCGCGGGCTGACGCACCGGAGCCGGTGCCGGACGGTGGGCAGCGGCGGGCATCACGCGGGTGCCCTCGTCTGCCGCAGCAGCACCGGAAATCGGTGCGCGGGCAGCGGCGTCCAGCACACGGGTAGGCTCCGAGATGGGCTGGACGGGGGCAGCCTTCGGCTGGTAAGCCGCTGCGCCCATGACCCGGGTGGGCTCCTCTACGGGCGCTGTCGGGGCGGTAGGGGCTACACCCACGATGCGGGTAGGCTCCTCCACCGCAGCGGACGCTGCGGGCGCCGCCGGGGCGCTGAGGGGCATTTCCATCTCATCTGCCGGGGCGGCGGGCTGCAACAGGGTATTCAGCGCGTTCTGCAGCAGAATGCGGTCACAGCCACACTCCGAGCAGTAAACGGTGTCCTCCTCAGTGGGGTGGAAGGCACCGCAGGCGCAGTACCAGCCGTTTTCAAACACCTGCGGCTGATACTTGAGCCCGGTGCGGTTCATGCGGGCTTCCAGCGTCTTTTGCAGCTCTGGAGCCAGACGGCGGGGTGCGGGCAGGCGCACACGCTTGATACCGTCCAGATGCACCACACGCTTGCCGTTGTACACATTGCACAGCGAAACATCCACGCTGGTGATGGCCTTTGCCGTGATGAACACGGCATCGTCCTGCCCGAACAGCTCGCCGGGCTTTACCTGAAGATCCCGATACTCGAACTTATCCTCGCACAGGATCACACCGTCCACGCCTTTGCATTTGAAGTGGATCTCCAGTGCGGTCAGGGTCACGCGGGAAATATTCTTGAAGGTCAGGCAGACAGCGTGCTCGCCGCTGACGTCCCCCTTGAGCAGCTCCACGCAGACGAACTGCACCGGGCTGCCGGGGGTATAGTAGTTTGCGCGGGTCTGGGCGACCGGGTTAAAATTTTCCTCCACGATGTTCGCTCCTTTTCTTAAAAAAGCTTAGTCCTGCTGCTCCGGGGCGTCTGGCTGCGGCGCTTCCGGCTGGGCAGGCTCGGCCTGCTCGGCGGGTTCGGCGCGCTCAGCGGTCTGGGCAGGTTCTGCGGGCTGCACCGGGGCAGGCTGCACGGTCTGGTCGGGCTGCGCCTGCTCAGGCTTTGCATCCTCGCAGGGGGGCAGAGTGCCGCCGGCCATAATGGTGTTGAACTGCTCCTCGTTGAGCTTTTCGCGCTCCATCAGAGCCTTGGCCAACGCATGGAGCTGGTCGATGTGCTCCGTCAGGGTGCGGCGGCAGGTCTCGTAGGCCTCGTCGATGATATCACGGGTCTCGCTGTCGATCTCGGCAGCGGTGGTCTCGCTGTAACCCTTGCCCTGACCAAGGTCGCGGCCAAGGAAGGTCTCCTCCTGCGAGGTGCCGTAGACCACGGGGCCCAGACGCTCGGAGAAGCCGTAGCGGGTGATCATCTGGCGTGCGATGTTGGTAGCCTGCTGCAGGTCGTTGGAGGCGCCGGTGGAGATATCCTCCAAGATCAGCTGCTCGGCCACGCGGCCGCCCAGACTGGACACGATGTCCTCAAACATTTCGCCCTTGGTCACATAGCTGCGGTCCTTCTCGGGCAGATACATGGTGTAGCCGCCGGCCTGACCGCGCGGGATGATGGTGATCTCGTGCACGCGGGGGTGGTGCTTGCAGTAGAAGCCTGCCACTGCATGACCGGCCTCGTGGTAGGCGGTGAGCTTTTTCTCCTCCGGGGTGACCACGCGGCTCTTCTTCTCGGGGCCAGCCATCACCTTCATGGAAGCTTCCTCGATATCCTCCATGGTAATGGCCTTGCGGTTGCGGCGGGCAGCCAGCAGCGCGGCTTCGTTGACAAGGTTCTCAAGGTCTGCACCGGCAAAACCGGCAGTGCGCTGGGCAATGACCTTCAGGGAGACGTCCGGTGCAAGGGGCTTGTTGCGGGTATGCACCTTCAGGATCTCCTCGCGTCCCCTGACATCCGGCAGACCCACATAGACCTGACGGTCAAAGCGGCCGGGGCGCAGCAGCGCCTTATCCAGAATATCAGCACGGTTGGTGGCAGCCATGACGATGATGCCGTCGTTGGCTTCAAAGCCGTCCATCTCCACCAGCAGCTGGTTCAAAGTCTGCTCGCGCTCATCGTGACCGCCGCCCAGACCTGCGCCGCGCTGACGACCCACGGCATCGATCTCATCAATAAAGATGATGCAAGGCATGGTCTTTTTGGCCTTATCGAACAGGTCACGCACACGGGAGGCGCCCACGCCGACATACATCTCCACAAAGTCAGAGCCGGAGATGGAATAGAAGGGCACCCCGGCCTCGCCTGCACAGGCACGCGCCAGCAGGGTCTTACCGGTACCCGGAGGGCCCACCAGCAGCACACCATGCGGGATGCGGGCACCCAGCGTATTGAACTTATCCGGGCTCTTGAGGAACTCCACAACTTCCTTGAGCTCCTCTTTTTCCTCGTCCTCACCGGCCACATCGGCAAAGGTGGCAGTCTTTTTGTTCTCGTGCTCGTCCTTTACCTTGGCCTTGCCCACGTTCATGATGCCGCCGCCACCAGCACCGCCGCGCATCATGGAGAACAGCAAAAAGCCGGTGCAGCCAAGCATGGCCAGATAGAACAGGATCTCCATCCAGGGGATGGTCTCCTTGGCAGGTACATAGTCGTACACCATGGGCGCATCGGGGTTGGCTGCATCGTACTGGGCGATGTAGTCCGACACATGGTCCACGAACATCCGGGCGTAGGGCAGCTTGTAGCTGACCGTCTCGGTGCCGTCCTCGTTCTTCTTTACCCCGGTGGGGGCGGAGGAAGAGGAAGACAGCAGACCGGAAAGCAGCCCGCCCGTGGACTGGGCAGTGCTCTGCTCGGCAGCGTTGGGCAGCTCCTGTGCGCCCTCCTTCAGGGTCATGGTGATCACGCCGGTATTCAGATCCAGCGAGAATTTGGTGACCTGATTGCTCTCAAAATAGTGTACCACCGTGGAATATGCCATAGAGGAGCCGTTGGCGCTGCCGCCGGTGCCGCCCAGCACCGACCACACCATCAGCACGGCTGCCAGCACAATGGCGATCACCAGCGGATTGAAACGGGGTTTCTTCGGTTGCAAAAAAATCAACTCCAGTTCTGGATTTTTATAATGGACACGTTACTTCGTGTAGACCTCGGGTTTCAGCACGCCGACATAGGGCAGGTTGCGGTATTTTTCATCGTAGTCCAGACCGTAGCCCACCACGAACTCATCCGGCACCTGAAAGCCCTCGTAATCCGGCTGGATATTGGCCTTGCGGCGGCTGGGCTTATCAAGGATCGTGCAGATCTTGACGGAGTTCGGGTTGCGCATCTTGAGCATAGGCACAAGGTTGGACAGGGTGACGCCGGTGTCCAGAATGTCCTCCACGATCAGCACGTCCTTGCCGGACAGATCACCGTCCAGATCTTTGATGATCTTGACCAGACCGCTGGTGGTGGTGTTGCTGCCGCCGTAGCTGGAGACCACCATAAAGTCGATATTGCAGGGGATGCTCACAGCCCGCATCAGGTCGGCCATAAAGACCACCGAGCCCTTGAGGATGGACACTAGCACCAGATTTTTACCGGCATAGTCCCGGCTGATCTGAGCGCCCAGCTCTGCCACCTTGGCCTTCAGCTGCTCTTCGCTGACCAGAACGGTCTTGATATCATCGTGCATACTCATTTGTTTTTTCCTCCTGTGTTTCGATCTCTGCATCCAAGTGCAGGATCCATCTGCTTTCCGTGTCCGGTGCAAGGCCATCGGCAAAGCCTTCTCCACACACCCATAAAATTTCGCTTCCGCTGGCAAGCAGCGGCAGCGTATCCCGCAGTTCGTTCGGGACACCGGCCTCGTTCATCCACTTACGCAGCGGCTTGCTCAAGCCCCGCCCCGCAGGCCGGAAGCGGTCTCCCGGCTGTCGGGCACGCAGAACAAGACTAGTGTACAACGTAGTTATTCTAGCATAATCCGCCCGATTTTTTAAGTCTTTTTTATGAACGACTTGTATTTTTTCTTCAAAATCGGCTTTTAACAGCTCTGCTTTCCCTTTCCAGCCCCCGCGCAGCCGGAATTCCGGCTGTTTTTCGGGCAAAAAGGGCAGCTGCGGCGGCAGGTTCTCCGGCTGTCCGGGCAGCGCTTGCGGCAGCGTTTCCTGCCGCAGACAGCCGTTCCCGGCGCAAAAGCGCACCTGTCCGGTCAGCTGTACTGCGCCGCTGCCCTGCCGCACCACGGCACACAGCAGCTGCACATATTTTTCCTCTGCGTCCCGCACCGGAGCCACAAGGCTGTGCAGCGCAGTTTCCAGCAGCAGCGGGTCTGCCGCCTGCAAAGGTGCCAGCTGCCACGCCGGTTCTGCGCCGGGCAGGCGTGCCGCCGCCAGAAGCTTTGCAGCCCCGGCGGCAAGGTAGGCATCCGCCCGCGCGGCCTTCTCACAGAACCGTGCCAGATTCTGCACCGCCGCTGCGTTGGTGCTTTCCAGCGCAGGCAGAGCGCTGTGGCGCAGCCGGTTGCGGGCGTAGGCATCGGTATCGTTGGTCTCGTCGGTGACCCACGTCTGCCCCGCTGCCCGACAGACGGCCTCGGTCTCGGCGCGGCTCAGGCAGAGCAGCGGACGCAGGTAGCACCCGCGCCTTGGCCGGATGCCGCCCGCGCCGTGCAGCCCGGTGCCGCGCGCCAGCCGCAGCAGCAGCGTTTCGGCCTGGTCATTTGCAGTATGGGCCGTAGCGATGGCATCTATCCCCTGCCCTTGCAGCTGCGCAAAGGCCGTATAGCGCAGGCGGCGCGCCCAGTCCTCCCCGGCATGTGCCGGGGGCGAGGCCAGCTCTGCGGCATGGAACACCCGCAGCGGCACGCCCAAGCGGGCGCATTCTGCCCGCACAAAGGCTTCGTCCCGGTCGGCGCTCTGCCCGCGCAGACCGTGGTTCACATGGCAGGCAGAGAGCGTATAGCCGAACCTCGGCTGCAGCTGCCGCAGCAAGAGCAGCAGTGCCATGCTGTCCGCGCCGCCAGAGACTGCCGCTGCCAGATGCTGCGGTGCGCCGGGCTGCAAAAGCCCCTCCCGGGTGCAGAAATCCTCCACCCGGGCAAGGATCGCGGCATCCATCAGCGCTTGAAGTCCACATCCATAAAGCGGGTGTGGGCACCATCCCAGCCCAGCGGCACGGTGCTGGTCTCGCCGTGACGGTTCTTTGCCACGATGCACTCGGCGGTATCGGCATCCACCTCGGCGCCGTCCGGGTTCTGGCTGGCGTAGTAGGAATCGCGGTACAAAAACAGAACGCAGTCTGCGTCCTGCTCGATAGAACCGGAGTCGCGCAGGTCAGAAAGCTGCGGGCGGTGGCTGGAGTTGTTGCCCTGCTTTTCCACCGCACGGGACAGCTGGCTCAGCGCGATGATGGGCACATTCAGCTCCTTGGCCATGATCTTCAGGTTACGGGTGATGGAGCTGATTTCCTGCACGCGGTTCTCGCTGCGCTGGCCGGTGGTCATCAGCTGCAGATAGTCGATGACGATCAGGCCCACATTGGGGCGGGCAGGGTCCTGATTCACCCGGCGGATCTTGGCCTTCATCTCGGTGATGGTAATGCCGGAGGTGTCGTCCATATAGATCGGTGCATCGTGCAGCTTTTCGGTGGCCAGTGCCAGATACTCCCAGTCCTCGGCGCGCAGCGCACCGGTACGGAAGGCCTGACTGTCGATACCGGCCTCCGACGAGAGGATACGGTTGGTCAGCTGCTCCTTGGTCATTTCCAGACTGAAGATGGCCACCGGCACCTTTTGCTGCATGGCCACGCGGGTGGCGATGTTCAGTGCAAAACTGGTTTTACCCATACCAGGACGAGCTGCCAGAATGATCAGATCGCCGCGGCCAAGGCCGGTAAGCACGGTATCCAGCAGACGGAAGCCGGTGGGGATGCCCTTGTACTTATCCGCATCCGGGCCGCTGATCTTTTGCAGATTGGTCAGTGTTTCCACCATGCTGGACGAAAGCGGGGTCAGGGCGCTGGAATCGCGACCGGAGCGGATCTCGTAGATGCGCTGCTCGGCGTTTTCCAGCAGAAGGTCGGCGTCCGGCTCGTCCCCGGCGTCCTGCAAAATGTCCTTGGCGACCCCCATCAGCTGGCGCACCAGATATTTTTCCTGCACGATCTGGGCATAGGCCTTTACGTTGGAGATACTGGGCACCGTTTCTGCCAGACCGGTCAGATAGATCTTGGCCTCGTCTGCGCTGGGGAACACCCCATCGGACACCACTGCATCCAGCAGGGTGACAAAATCAATGGTCTGGTCGTTGGTGAACAGGCGCAGCATCTCGGTCCAGATCTGGGCATTCTGCCGGGTGTAGAACATTTCCGGCTTGAGGATCTCCACAAGATCGGTCAGGGTGTCGGGCTTGAGCAGCACCGCGCCCAGCACGCTCTGCTCTGCCTGCATATTGTAGGGCAGATTGATGCCCACGCTCTCCAGATTCAGTTCATTGGAATAACGTCGTTCGTTCGGCATAGTAGTTTGTCCTTATCCAAAATCCAAAGCTTCCTGTAAAGCCAAAAAGCGCCCCCTGCTGTGAGGGGGCGCAAACGGCACACAGATCAGGCCTGTTCCACTTCCACCTGGATCTTGAAGGAAGCCACGACACCAACGTACAGACGGACCTTGCCATTGAACACGCCGGCATCCTTGATGTCCTTGGTCTCCAGCTCGATCTTCTTTTTGTCGATGGGTGCACCTGCCAGCGCAGCCAGTGCCTCGGCAACTTCCTTGCCGGTCACCTTGCCGTGCAGACGGCCGGATGCGCCGCCCTTGGCCTTGATGGTCACGGTCTTGCCCTCGATCTTGGCAGCCAGAGCCTTGGCGGCTGCCACATTCTCAGCCTCGTGGAAATCGGCTGCGGCCTCCTTGCCGCGGGCCATGTTCACAGCGCTGGCATCCGCCACAGCGGCCAGCTTGCGCGGGAACAGGTAGTTGCGGGCGTAGCCGTCGGAGACCTCGTGGATCTCGTCCTTCTTGCCGATGCCCTTGATATCCTGCTTCAGAATCACTTTCATGATAGTATCCCTCACTTCTCACCGGAAAACCGGTGCAGTCTTATGGTAATAGTATAGCGCATTTGTCGTTTTTGGGCAAGAGGAAGCGGGGCATTTACGCCAGTTCCTTTGCGGCCACGTCCAGTGCTACCTCGATGACCTTGTCCATATCGTAGTACTTATACTCGCCCAGACGGCCGCCGAAGATCACACCCGGCTCGGCATCGGCCAGTGCCTTGTACTGCGCATACAATGCACCGTTCTTCTCGTCGTTGACGGGATAATAAGGCTCGTCGCCCTTTTTCCACTCGGCGCTGTACTCCCGGCTGATGACGGTCTTGGGCTGGGTGCCGAACTCGAAGTGCTTGTGCTCGATGATGCGGGTATAGGGGGTCTCGGCATCGGTGTAGTTGACCACCGCGTTGCCCTGATAGTTGTCGGTATCCAGCACCTCGGTCTCAAAGCGGACGCTGCGGTACTGCAGCGCGCCCAGACGGTAGCCGAAGTAGGCATCCACCGGGCCGGTGTAGACCACCTTCTCAGCCAGTGCGTCCAGCGCAGCCTTGTCGGCCAGATAATCCACGTTCAGGCGCACCTCGGTACCAGCCAGCATCTTTTCCACCATGGCGGTGTAGCCGCCATTGGGGATGCCCTGATACAGGGCGTTGAAGTAGTTGTCGTCGTAGGTAAAGCGCACCGGCAGGCGCTTGATGATAAAAGCGGGCAGTTCGGTGCAGGGGCGTCCCCACTGCTTGCCGGTGTAGCCCTTGATGAGCTTTTCGTAGATATCGGTGCCCACAAGGCTGATGGCCTGCTCTTCGAGGTTCTGCGGGTCGGTGATGCCGGCAGCGGCCTTCTGCTCTTCGATCTTGGCCTTGGCTTCGGCAGGGGTCACAACACCCCACATCTTGTTGAAGGTGTTCATGTTGAAGGGCAGATTGTAGATCTGGCCATGGTAGTTGGCAACCGGGCTGTTGGTGTAGCGGTTGAACTCTGCAAACTGGTTCACATACTGCCACACAGCCTTGTTGTTGGTGTGGAAGATATGCGCACCGTAGCGGTGCACATTGATGCCCTCCACATTCTCGGTGTAGATATTGCCCGCGATATGGTCGCGCTTATCGATGACCAGACACTTTTTGCCTGCTTTTTTTGCCTCGTGGGCAAACACGGCACCGAACAGACCGGCACCAACGATGAGATAATCGTACTGTTTCATGTTTTATTCCCCTTTTGCCGGTCGTGCTTCCGGCGTAGTCTTTTTCTGGGAGAGATAATATTGGTCGATGGCATCCTGAATGCGGCTGCGGGCCGCCTGCGGGGTGATATGCTTCAGCTGGGCTGCTGCCATGGTCTGATGACCGCCGCCGCCCAGCGACTCCATGATCACCTGCACATTCACGGCACCCATGCTGCGGGCAGAGATGTTTACCCCATTGCCCACCTGCACTGCCACAAAGCTGGCGTCCACGCCCTGAATGCGCAGCAGGTCGTTGGCGGCCTGCGCAATGGCGACCCGGGCTTCCGGGGCGACCTCGCCGCCAATGGAGATGGCACAGTTTTTGTACATCTGCGCCTTTTCCACCAGATCAGCCTTGGCGTTGTACTCCACCATGGTCACATCGAACAGCCTGCGCACCCGCTCGGTCTCTGCGCCGTAGCGGCGCAGTGCAGCAGCGGCTTCAAAAGTACGCACACCGGTGTGCAGGGTAAAGTCCTGCGTATCCAGCAGAATGCCGGCAAGCAGACCTTCGGCCTCGATGCGGTTGGGCTTGTCGTCCCGCTCGCCCACATACTGCAAAAGCTCGGTGACCAGCTCGCTGGCCGAGGAAGAATAGGGCTCGTGGCAGACCAGCGCCGGGTTTTCGATGTAGCCCACGCCCTTGCGGTGGTGGTCGATAACAGCAACCTTGCCGCATTTTTCCAGAATGTCCTTGCTTTCCACAAGACCAACCTGATATGTATCTACCACAATACACAGGGTACGCTTAGAAATGATGGGCAGGGCGTCCTTGGGGTCAATGAAGTCATCCTTCTGCCCCGCCTTGCACAGCGCATCGATCAGACTGGCCGCCAGCGTAGCGTCCCGCCGGACGGCGATGACCGCCGGCACATCGCAGATCTTACAAATGCGCAGCACGCCCTCGGCTGCGCCGATAGCATCCAGATCGCTCATGCGGTGACCCATGATGACCACATGGTCGGCTTCCTTGATCAGCTTGACCAGCTGGTCGGCCACAAGGCGGCTGCGCACCTTGCTGCGCTTTTCCACACCATGGCTCACGCCGCCGTAGAAGGTAAAGCCGTCCAGCGTCATCTCAGCGGCCTGATCGCCGCCGCGTCCCTGCGCCATATCCAGCGCGTGCTCGGCCATATCCTGCGCTTCCCGCAGGGTGCGTGCCCCGCGTCCGATACCAATGGACATCGAAAGGCTCACGCCGGGGTCCAGTGCGCGGATCTTATCCAGCACATCGTAGCCGCGGTTGGCGAACTGCTCCAGCTGGCGCTCCTCCACCACTGCGATGTAGCGGCCGCCGCTGCCTACCCGGCGCAGAAAGCCGCTGCCGCGCCCGATCATATCCTCCAGAATGCGGTTGACGCCCTCCAGCAGGCGGGCGCGCTCGCTGTCCATCAGATCCCCGAACACATCATCGTAGCCGTCCAGCTGAAAGGCAAGATACCCCGGACGGCTGGCCTTGTACTCTGCTTCGATGCGGCGCAGCTCAGTCTCCTCGTTCAGCACCAGCAGGGTCATGCTTTCGGCTTCGCCGGGCACGGTGGAGCTGTGCACGCTCCAGTAGCCGTCAGCAAGGGTCAGCAGTTGTCCCTCACGCTTGCGGCACAATTGCAGATCCAGCCCGGGCAGCAGCTTCTGCACCCGGCTGGCCAGCACATCCTGCCCGCCCAGCAGACGGGTGCGGAACTGGCTGTTGTACCACAGCACCGTCTCGCCGGAAAGCAGCGCCGCAGGCTGGGAAAGGGGCTCCAGACTGAACTGCACCTTGGATTTTTCAAAGGTGGTGCCGCTTGTCCAGCGCACCACCCAGCTGCGCAGCTTGCAGCGGAACAGGGTTGCCCCTATGCCCCACAGCACCACCAGCACAGCCAGCAGCGGCCATGCCATGGGGCGCTGCACCAGCAGCGCCAGCAGCAAAAGGCCGCACAGCACCGCCAGACTGGCCGTGAGCATTTCCAGTGTCCATCTTGGTTTACGTTTCATTGGTTTTTTTGCCTCCTCAGACGCTGCACCGCCTTGCGGTGCGCCCGGGTCAGACCTCCATCAGGATCGGCAGGATCATCGGGCTGCGCTTGGTGCGCCGGTAGATATAACTGCTCAGCGCCTCACGCACACGGGTCTTTACGCTGTTCCAGTCCCGGACGTGCTCGTCCACACAGCGCTCCAGTGCATTTTCCACAATGCTTTGGGCGCCGTCCATCAGGCTCTCGTTCTCGCGCACATACACGAAGCCCCGGCTTACCAGATCCGGCCCGGCCAGCACCTTGCCGGTCTTGCTGTCCACGGTGGCCACGATGATAACAAGCCCGTCCTCAGAAAGGTGCTTGCGGTCCCGCAGCACCACGTTGCCCACATCGCCCACGCCAAGGCCGTCCACCATGACGGCACCGGCGGTCACCGGCTCGCCCAGCTTCATCTCGTCCTGCGAGAGGATAACGTTGGAGCCGTTTTCGGCAATCAGGATATTGCTGGTGGGAATGCCCAGACTTGCAGCGGTGAGGGCGTGCTTTTTCAGCTGCTTATATTCGCCGTGCACGGGCAGGAAGTACTTGGGCTTGGTCAGGGTGAGCATCAGCTTCTGCTCCTCCTGACAGGCGTGGCCGGAAACGTGCACATCGTACATGCTCTCGTAGATGACCTCTGCGCCCAGCAGCAGCAGACCGTTGACGATCTTGGTCACACTCTTTTCGTTGCCGGGAATGGGGTTTGCGGAAATGATGATGAAGTCGCCGGGGCCTACTCGCACCTGACGGTGGCTGCAGGAGGCCATACGGCTCAGCGCGCTCAAGGGCTCGCCCTGACTACCGGTAGTCACCAGCACCACCTGCTCCGGCGGGTACTGGTTCAGCTCGTCTACGCTGATCAGGGTGCCCTCCGGGATGTGCATATAGCCCAACTCCTGCGCCATGGCGGTGTTGTTGACCATGCTGCGTCCGCTGAAGGCCACCTTGCGGCCATCCTCCACGGCCAGATCAATGATCTGCTGCACGCGGTAGATGTTGGAGGCAAAGGTCGCAATGATAATGCGCTTATTGCGGGCGCGGGCAAACAGGCTGCGCACACCGGCGGCCACCTTCTGCTCGGTGGCGGTAAAGCCCGGGCGCTCCGCGTTGGTGGAGTCGCTCAGCAAAGCCAGCACACCGCGCTGCCCGTACTCGGACAGGGTGGACAGGTCGGTCACGCCGCAGGCCAGCGGGGTGTAGTCGATTTTAAAGTCGCCGGTCTGGATGATGGTACCGGCGGGGCTGTCGATGGCAAAGGCCACGGCATCCGGGATGGAGTGGTTCACATGGATAGGCTCCACGGTAAAGCAGCCCAGTTTGATCTTCTGACGGGGCACGATCTCCACAAACTTGGTCTTGCCGGCAAGGCCGAACTCCTCCAGCTTGTTTTTGATCAGACCGCAGGTCAGGCGGGTGCCGTACACCGGCAGGCTGATCTTTTGCAGCAGATAGGGAATGCTGCCAATGTGGTCCTCGTGGCCGTGGGTGATGAGCAGACCCTTGATCTTGTCCTTGTTCTGCACCACAAAGGTGAAGTCCGGGATGACCATATCCACGCCGAACATCTCGCTGTCCGGGAACACCAAGCCGCAGTCCACGATGATCATATCACCGTTGCACTCGTAGACGGTCATGTTCTTGCCGACCTCGCCCAGACCGCCCAGCGGGTAGATATGGATGGGGGTCGCTGCCTCCTTGGGCTGCTGCGCACGGCGCGGGCGGCGGTTATAGTAGGGGCGGCGGGTGGTGGGGCGGGCACGCTTTTCCCCTGCGGGAGCAGTGCCGTTTGCGGCGGCTGCCTTGGGCGCTGCCGGAGCTTTTGCGCGGGGTGCGGGGTTATTTTCTTTTGCTTGAGCCATTCTTTACCTCCAGATTCAATTGCAAGCCAGACCGCGCTCCGCCGGGGAGAGCAGCCGTACCTTGCACAAGGGAAGCACCTGAAACTGCATCGGCTTCCGGTTGATGCATCGTATAGAATTTATCGTTCAGCGTGCTTTTTGCAGCAGCGCTGTTGGTTCCGCAAGAGATTCTTGGCCAGGTAAGTCCATCTGTTCGATGCGACCGTGGCGTTTCTGCCGGAACAGCCGGGCGCACACCTTTGGTGCACCCCTATACGCATTTTGTTACGCTAAGTATAGTATCTCGCACCGGTTTTGTCAATTCCAAGGTTTGGCAAAACCGGGCCGGCGTATACATTGGCTCTTGACATCCCGGGCAAAATAGCGCTAAATAAAGGTATTCTATTCTATAAGGAGAACCCCATGAAACAGGTAGAGGTGTACACAGACGGCGCTTGCAGCGGCAATCCCGGCCCGGGCGGCTGGGGTGCGGTGCTGCGCTACCGCTTTGACGGCAAGGTGTACGAAAAGGAACTGAGCGGCGGCGACGCCAGCACCACCAACAACCGCATGGAGCTGACGGCCTTTATCGAGGCGCTGCGCCAGCTCAAGGAGCCCTGCGAGGTGCGGCTGTGCTCCGACAGCCAGTATGTGATCAACGGGCTGGAAAAGGGCTGGGCCAAGGGCTGGAAGCGCCGGGGCTGGAAAAAAGCCGACGGCTCCCCTGCCCTGAACCCGGACTTATGGGCACAGGCACTGGAGCAGGAGGCACGGCACAAGATCACCTACGTCTGGGTAAAGGGCCACGCAGGCCACCCTGAAAACGAACGCTGCGACCAGCTGGCCGTAGCACAAAGCAAAGCACATGGCGGGAGGCAAGGAACATGAGCGACGCATTTTTGCCCGGCAACGGGTTCGACACCTACGAAACACAGGACAAAGTGCTTGTCAGCATGGACGGCTCCGTGGATTGCGGCGTTGTGGTGCGCATTTTGCAGCAGCAGGGCTTCGGCGTGGCCGGAGCTGTGGTGCAGCTGGCTGCTGACCAGAGCACTTGGGCCGCAGCCGCACGGCAGGCTGCCGAGGCTCTTGGCATCGAGTGCATCGTACTGAAGGCAGAAGCACTGGCAGACCAGCCCGCCGAGGTGCTGGGCAGCGGCAACGATGCACGTTTTGCCGCCCTGCTGACCGCTGCCGACAAGCTGGGCATCCAGTACGTTGCCACCGGGCACCACGCCCGGGTAGAGCTGGGCAGCGATGGTGTGCACACCGTCTGCCCCGCCGTGGATGCTGCACTGGACGAAAGCGCCGCACTGGCGGCGCTGCCGCAGGACACCCTTGCCCGGCTGCTGCTGCCCTTGGGCGAGTTTACCGCCGCCGACGTGCAGGAGATGGCACAGGATTTTAAAGTGAACGGAACGGTCTGACACCACGGCAAACACGCATTGCATTTTTACCGGCAAAGCAAAAAGAAGCGCCGCATCTGTACGATGCAGCGCTTCTTTTGCATATCTTAGTTTTGCGGGTGCACGATATCGCGCCAGTCCAGATCTCCGCGCTCAAGTCCATGGATCAGTACCTCAGCAGTAGCAATGTTGGTAGCCATGGGGATGTTGTGCACATCGCACAGGCGCAGCAGGGTCATCTCGTTCGGCTCGCTGGGCTTTGCATTGATGGGGTCGCGGAAGAACAGCAGCAGGTCGATCTCGTTGCAGGCAATGCGGGACGCGATCTGCTGGTCGCCGCCCTGCACACCGGCCAGAAAACGCTGTACCTGCAGGCCGGTGGCCTCGGAAATCAGTTTGCCGGTCGTGCCGGTCGCCACCAATTTATGCTGGCTCAGAATACGGCAGTATGCCGTGCAGAACTGAACCATCAGCTCCTTTTTGGAGTCATGCGCGATCAGGGCAATCGTCATCTGTAGATCTCTCCTCTATTGAAACATTTATATATAAAACGCTTGATAAATTTCCTTTGTTATACATGATATCACAAACGCAACTCATTTACAACAGGTTTTTGGACACAATATTCAAATTTTCGTTCAAATTCAGCACTTTGCACGCAGCTGCGCTTTACTGCGCAAGCATTGCATCGTTGTTTTCTTCCTCTGTCACCCCTGCAGGCGCGGTCGTCTGCTGCGGTTCTGCGGCGGCCGCATCGGTCTGTGCATCATTCGCAGCATCCGGGGCGGTCTGGGCAGCGGTATCCGATGCTGCGGCATCCTCCTGCACCACGGTGCGCGGGTCCACATAGGGGTCAACCTCCAGCGTGCCGTCCTTCATGGCAAAGTAGGCGTTGGCGATATCCACCACCAGATCACCGGTGCGGGCACCGTAGCCGCCGTACTCCACCGTAATGCCGATGGCGATCTCCGGGTTGTCTGCCGGGAGATAGGCGATCATCATGGCGTTCAGGTAGTGCTTGCCAGAGGCGTAGGTCTCGCTGCGCTGGGGGGTGCCGGTCTTGCAGGCGATGGCAATGGGGTAGCTGGAGATCTTGCCGCTGATGGTGCTGGGCACCAGTGTCATGCCCTGCCGCACCAGATCAAAGGTGTTGCCGTTGCCCTCGATGATATCCATCACCTCCGGCTGGGTCTCACTGAGCACCTCGCCGGTGTTGGTATCCAGAATGGCCTTGACAAAGTGGGTGCGGTAGCGCACGCCGTTGTTGGCCAGTGTGGCGGCGTAGGTAGCCAGCTGGATGGGGCTTACCACCGTGTTGCCCTGCCCGATGGCGGCCTGAATATCCAGCGATGAGGTGTAGTTTTTATCCGTCTTTTTGGTCAGGCGTCCCACAGCCTCGTTGACCTCCACGCCGGTGCGCTGCCCAAGACCCAGCTTGTAGGCGTAGGCATCGTAGACGTCACTGGTCAGGCGGCGGCCCACGTCGTAGAAGAAGATGTTGCAGCTCCACTTGATGGCAGTGACTACATCAATGTTGCCGCTGTGGCCGTGGCGGGTGCAGCGGGGGTGGTAATCCTTATAATAGGTGTACACGCCGGTGCAGTTGACGGTGGAGTACTGGTTGATCAGGCCGCTGTCCAGCGCCGCCACTGCCACAGCAGGTTTAAAGGTAGAACCGGGAGTGTACAGGCCTTGCAGCGCCCGGTTGAACAGGGGCAGACTGGGGTCAGCGCTGTACTCGGAATAGTTGGTGGCGTACAGGTTCTGGTCAAAGCTGGGGTAGTTCGCAGCCGCCAGCACGCTGCCGTCCTTCACATCCAGCACCACCGCAGCACCGGCGGCGGCTTTCATATCGCCGGTGTTGTACACCCGGTTGATCATATCGATGTTATTGGCAAGGGCCTTGTCTACCGCCCGCTGAAAGTCGCTGTTGATGGTCAACTGCACGGTATGCCCCGGCTCCGGCACAGTGGTGATCTTGGTATCCACGATCACGCCGTCCGAATTGCGGGTAATAGTCTCCACACCGTCCTTGCCGCGCAGCTCGTCCTCGTACACGGATTCAAGGCCAGAGATGCCGATCACATCGTTCATGTTATAGCCTTTTTCCTTGAGCGGATAGGTCACCTGACCGTTTTCGTCGGTCACCTTCCACTTTTCGGCGGTGATCTTGCCCACACGCCCCAGCACAGCGGGGAGGATATCGCCCTGCTCATAGCTACGGGTGCTGGTCTCCACGATCTCCACGCCCGGCAAAGTGAGGGAATGTTCCTTGATGGCAGCAACCGTCACCTGACTGACGTTTTCTGCCATGATGAAGTTGTTCACGTTGGAAAAGGCCTGCCGGTCCATCTCATAATGGATACCCGCCAGTACCCGCTGCCACGGCAGAGAAAAGCTTTCCAGATGGTTTTTCTCCACCAGCATCTCCATCACATCGTTGGCGGTGGCGTACTGCTGCAAGCCCAGCGTCTCCTTCATGTCTGCCAGCGTTTTCTGGTCGCTGGTGCTGTCGGCGCTGTCCGTAAAGGTATAGTTGCCGACGGCGTCCGGCTCACTGATGAGCAGGGTGTCCAGCCATTTTTCATCGTTTTGGCGCAAAAGCTCCACGATCTGCTGCAACATGGTGTCCAGATCCTGATCTCCCATCTGCAGCTTGTTCAGCACCACATTATAGCCGGTGCTGGTGGTGGCAATGCGCTTGCCGGTGCTGTCCACGATATTGCCGCGCGCGGCGGTGACCGTGAACTTATAATCCGTGGTGGTGGTGGCTTTTGCCTTGAAGCTGTCTCCGTTGACCAGCTGCAAAAAGATCAGCCGGAAGGTATACAGCCCCATGATGATACAGGCCACTGCAATGAGCAGCAGCATCCGCCGCACCACGACCTTGCGTTCATTTTCGTTCATCTGGTTCTCCTTTTGCGGGTTAGACCACACCGTTGTCGATCCCAAACCCGTCATGGATGCGCTGCACCAGCCAGAAGGCCAGTAGCGCCGCCGGGATGGTCAGCACTGCACTGGGCAGTACAAAGGCAATGTACCGCAGCGCAGCGCTGGCATAGCCCGGCATATAATAGAAAAACAGCCAGTCCAGCGAGAGCACCACCAGCGCCGTTGCGGTGCTTACTGCGGCAAAGTTGCCGGGGTTTACCTGCAAATACAGCTGCACCAGCACCGATACCCCAAAGCAGAGCAGCAGCAGTTCCAGCGCCAGCATGCCCACCGTGCGCCCGGCGGCGTAGTCCCACAAAAGACCGCCTACCGTGCCAAACAGCGCCCCGGCAAACTCTCCCTCAAATACTGCCACCGCCAGACACAGCGGCAGCACCAGCAGCGGCTTTGCCTGCCCCAGCTGAAACAGCCCAGGCGTAGTCTGCAAAGCGGCGCACACAAACAGCGCCAGCACATAGCAGCCCCACTTCAGCAGCTGGCTGCGGCTGCGCTTGCGGCGAGATTCCATAGCAGTGTGCCCTCCTTAGTACGCAGTAATGATAAAAACGTGCTTGGCGGTGCGGGGGTCGGCGCCGGGGCGCACCACCGCAATGGAGGATTTGCCGCTGGCCTCCGGCACCACATCCTGCACCGTACCCACCAGCAGATCCGGCGGGAACACCCCGCCCAGACCGGTGGTGATGACCTGATCGCCCGCGCGGGTCTCGGTGCTGCGCTCCAGATTGGTCAGGGTGCACAGGCCATCCGCCGCATAGGTGGTATTGCCGTTCAGGATACCGTTTTCCCGGGTGCGGGAGACCACGCCTGCCGCGTTGAAGCTGGGGTGCAGGATGGTCATCACCTTGCAGCTGGTCGGGTCGGCTTCCACCACCATGCCCAGCAGATAGCCCCGGTCACTGATGACCGCATCGTTCACCGCTACGCCGTCTGCGGTGCCCTTGTCCAGCGTGAAGCCGCCGAACTCGTCCAGCGGGTCGCGGCCAATGACAAAGCCGGACACATAGGTGGCATTACTGTTCTTTTTCTGAATGTTCGCCAGCGCCTTGTAGGCATCGTTCTCGGCCTTGATGCGGTCGTAGTCCACCATCTGCTGGCGCAGCTCGGCGTTTTCCGCTTCCAGCTGCTCGTTCTGCTCCATGACTTCATCGATGCTGGTGTATTTTTCCCACACCGCACCCACGCCGCCGCCGACCACAGCCGCCGCCTTCTGGAAAGGGGTCAGGATCACGCCCAGCAGCTCCTGCGGGGCAGCGGTCAGGCGGCCGTTGGCACCGGCGTAGGCCATGATGCCCACCAGAAATACTGCTACGGCCACAAGGATCTTGAATTTCCAAGTATCAAAAAAATCTTTCAAAGGGTGCTTCCCTCCTGTCGGGGTGCCCGCGCCCTACCGCAGGCCTTTGCATGAAAAAAGCGCGGACAGCCGTGCCATCCGCGCAAGATGCAGTGTTTGCAGCGGAAAAACGCACAGCTGCTGTGTCTGAAACTTTTCCGCATTTAAAGCAGTTCTCTCCGCAGAGAGCCGCTCTTACATATGTCCTCCATCGGTGTCCAGTACATCATGCAGCACATCCACATGATCCAGCACCGCACCGGCACCCTTGGCCACGCAATCCAGCGGGTCCTCCGCAATATGGACGTCAATGCCGGTCTCGCTCTGGATCAGCTGATCCAGACCGCGCAGCAGAGCGCCGCCGCCGGTCAGGGTGATGCCCCGGTCGATGATATCTGCGCTCAGTTCCGGCGGGGTGCGCTCCAGCGTCTCCTTGATGGCAGTGGTGATCTTGACCAGACACTCCAGCAGCGCGCCGCGCACATCCTCAGAGTGCACCACGATGTTCTTAGGCAGACCGTCCACAAGGTTGCGACCCTTGATCTCCATGGTCAGCTCCGGGTCCAGCGCATAGGCAGAGCCGATCTCGATCTTGATCTGCTCGGCAGTGCGCTCACCGATGAGCAGGTTGTACTTGCGCTTGATGAAAGCAATGATGGCCTGATCGAACATATCACCGGCCATGCGCACGCTGCGGGAAGCCACGATACCGCCCAGAGAGATGACAGCGATCTCCGCCGTGCCGCCGCCGATATCCACGATCATGCTGCCGGTGGGCTCGCTGATGGGCAGGCCTGCACCGATGGCAGCAGCCATGGGCTCTTCAATGACAGACACCTGACGGGCACCGGCCTTCAGGGTAGCCTCGCGCACTGCGCGGCGCTCCACCTCGGTAACGCCGGAGGGGATGCAGATGACCACCCGGGGACGGGAGAACATGCTGTTGCCGCAGGCCTTTTTGAGGAAGTTCTCCAGCATATTTGCGGTGATGTCGAAATCAGCGATGACGCCGTCCTTCAGGGGACGCACCGCCACGATACTGCCGGGGGTACGGCCGATGACAGCCTTTGCCTCGCCGCCCACGCAGCGCACCTCGTCGGTCTTGGTGTCCACCGCCACGACCGAGGGCTCACGCATGATGATGCCCTTGCCCTTCATGTAGACCAGAGTATTGGCAGTACCCAGATCAATGCCAACGTCCTTTGACAGAAAACTCATTGTTCCAATTCTCCTTACGATCGTTCCTTAAATCTATCCCAGAATGCCGGACAGTCTGCGGTAAACAGACCCTCCTGCGCAGAATAACACGGTTCTATTATAGCCGCAAGTGCTTCATTTCTCAAGCGTTTCGGCAAGTTTTCTATCATTTTTCCATTTTTCTCACAAAAAATGCGCCAGCAGCTGTACGGTGCGGCTGACCGGCAGCCCCATAATGGTGTAGTAATCGCCCTCGATGCGGTCCAGCCACAGAGCCGCGCGCCCCTGAATGGCGTAGGCACCAGCCTTATCGTAGGGTTCCGGGGTGGTGGTGTAGAGTTCAATTTCCTCCTCCCCCAGCGGGAAAAAGGTCACCTTGCAACTGTCCACAAAATGCTCTGCCCTGTCCCCTTTTGCAATGCACACACCGGTGTGCACCTGATGGGTCTTGCCGGAGAGGGCGCGCAGCATCCGCTTGGCGTCCTCGGCATCGTGGGGCTTGCCGAACACGGTGCCGTCCACATCCACCACCGTGTCGCAGCCGATGACCACAGCATCCGGGTGCTGCTTTGCCACCGCGAGGCACTTACCGATAGCCAGCTGCTCTACCAACTGCGCCGGGGTGGGGGCGGTAACAGCACTCTCGTCAAAATCGCTGACGCAGACGGTGAAATCGGTGGTGTACAGGGAGAGCAGTTCCCGTCTGCGGGGGCTGCCGGAAGCTAAGATCAAATGATTCATAAAACCCTCTCAGTCACCTGCGGTGACAGCTCTCCCGAATGGGAGAGCTTTTTCTATCAGTCAGTTTACTCTTCTAACGTTTTCCCTTCTCAGGGAGGTGTCAATGCGAAGCATTGGCGGAGAGGGTTATTTTCCGGTAGAGCCAAAGCCGCCCGCACCGCGCTGGGTGTCGCCCAGCTCCTCGGCGGGCACAAAGGCGGCGGTGTACACCGGGGCGATGCACAGCTGCGCCACCCGCTCGCCGGACTGGATGGTATAAGCCTCGGCACCCAGATTGACCATGGGCACCTTCAACTCGCCGCGATAGTCGCTGTCCACCACGCCCACGCCGTTTGCCATGCACAGGCCGTGCTTGATGGACAGGCCGCTGCGGGCGTACACCAGCGCCACGCTATGGGCACCCGGCAACTCGATGGCAAGGCCGGTGGGCACCAGCACCCGCTGCATGGGGGCAACGGTCAGCGGTGCGTCCAGCACAGCGCACAGGTCGGCGGCAGCTGCGCCGGGGGTGGCATAGGCAGGCACCTTTGCCCGGGCATCCAGTACCTTATATTTTACAGTGATGGGTTCCATCGTATAACCTCGTTTCATTTTTTGTTAGTTCGTTCCTTTAAAATACAGACCGCGGGTAAACTCGCCCTCAAAGGGGGCGTGGGTGCGGATGCTGTCCAGAACCTGCGCCGCCTCCTCGCGGGATTCCAGCGTAAAGTAGGCCACACCGTAGTCCACCGCCAGTGCGCCGGGCTTATCGCCCATATAGATGGGCACCGGGTTATAGATGGTGCGCACCCCAAGGCCGCACCGCACCGGGAACTTTTTGGCCTTGCGGTCGGTCAGTACACCGGTCTTATCGCAGTGAGCGCAGTCGTGGATATTTTGCAGCGGACAGGCGCGGGTGAGCATCAGCGGCATGTGGCCGTAGATCATCACGCCGGTGGGCACAGGCTTACCGTTCCGGGTGGGCGCAATGGACGCAATATCGCTGTCCTTCACCTCCGGCAGGATGAGCAGACTGGAAAGCCCCTGCTCTGCATAGAACTGCGCCGCTACGTTGTTGGTGATGTTCAGCCCGAAGCCGCCGGTCATAGGCAGCCCACGGCACAGCCGCAGGTGGGCGATGTTGCTGACCTCGTACCCGGCAAAGCCCGCGTCCTGCGTGGCTGCGATGCGGCGGGCAGTGTCCTGCTCCAGCGCACCGAACATGACCCGGGGCAGCTCCAGAAGGGTCTTTGCCCGCCATTCCCGGGGCACGCGGTCGGCCTGCGCAACGGGCAGAATGAGGTACTCCACCCCGTCAAGCGCCCGTTCCGGCACCTGCTCCCAGCGCTCGAACCGGGCGCGCAGGGTGCGATGGGGCGGCAGAGTGCGCTGCGGCAGGGCGGCGACGTGCTCCTCGGTGGTCGGCCAAGGGCGCAGCACCTCCCGCTTTTTGAGCAGGGCATCCAGTGCTTCCCGGCGCAGCTCGTTCACGGCACTGCCGGGGATGAACCACGGCCCGCCGTCCATTTCCACAGTGATCTTCTCTGCCGTAAAGGGGGTACCGCCGGTCTTTGTCAGGCTGCGGTTCAGGCTCTCGGTGGGGTCGGTGCGGGCAGGCTGCGGCTCGGCATCCCCATAGGCAAAGGCCTTGTTACCGTCGGCATCGGTGACGGTCAGCTTTTCGCCGCCCTCTTCAATTTCCAGCTTCATCTGCACTGGCACGCGGGAGCGCTCGCGGCGGTAAAGTTCGCGCAGCATGGGCAGGGTCTTTTTAGTCAGTTCGGCGTCGGCTTCACTGCGCACACCGAACATAGTGCCATCGATTTTTCCGTCCAGATAGCCGGAGGTGAAACCGGAGCGGCTGAAGGCGTTCTTCAGCAGGTCGCGGTCGTAGGCGCGGCCCTCGCGGCCTGCCAGACAGGCGCTGACCGCCGCCGCCACATACTCCGGCGTGCGCAGACGGCCCTCGATTTTTGCCGATGCTACGCCAAGCGCCTGCAGCTTGTCCAGCTTGTCGATGGCAGAGTTATCCTTGAGGGAGAGGTGATGCAGCCGCCCAGGCTTGCCCTCCGGCAGAGCATTGGCCTCGAACGGTAGGCGGCAGGGGCCCGCACAGGAGCCCCGGTTGCCGCTGCGCCCGCCCAGAAAGGCGGACATATAACACTGGCCGCTCACGCTCATGCACAGCGCACCGTGAATGAAACACTCGGTCTCGATGCCGCAGTGCTTTGTGATGTGCTCCACCTCGGGCAGGCTCAGCTCACGCGCCAGCACCACCCGGGTAAAGCCCAGCTCCTTCAGTTCCAGTGCACCTTGCAGGGTGTGGACGCTCATCTGGGTAGAGCCGTGCCGGGGCAGCTGCGGGGCAATTTTACCAATTAAAGTAGCCACTGCCAGATCCTGACAGATGACCGCATCCGCACCGCTGGCTGCTACCGCCCGGATAGCCTGTTCCAGCGCCGGCAGTTCGGTGCCATACACAGTCGTATTCAGCGCAACGTGCACCGCCACGCCTCGGGCGTGGCAGAAGCGCACGGCCTCCTGCAGACTGTCTGCGTCAAAGTTGCCGGCACCCGTGCGGGCGTTGAAACCCGAAAAGCCCAGATATACCGCGTCTGCGCCGCTGAACACCGCCGCGCGGAGCATTTCTTCACTGCCCACCGGGGCTAAGATCTCGATCCTTGCCATAGTTCTCCTTCTGACTTCTATTTATATAAGGTACATTCAATTGGTCTCGTCTGCCTGCGCACTGTCTGCCGCCGGGGCTTCCGGGGCGGGCTGCTCCTGTGCAGTCTCTGCCGCAGCGCGGGCGGCGCGCTCCTCCCGGCGGGTCTCGCGCTGACGCTCCTTGGCCAGCTGTTCCCGCAGGGCGGCAGCTTCCCGGCGCAGCACGGCATTCTCGGCCAGTGCCTTGTCCTCGGCCAGCTTTGCCCGGGCTGCATCTGCGATGTAGTCCTGGATCTGACTGCGCATATTCTCAGCGCTGCCGGTGCTCTTGCGGTATTCGTCCAGATAATCCATCGCGCAGAACACCGCCGCCTTGGTCACCGAGAGGTTGTCGTTGGTGTCCAGCAGCTTTGTGATGTCCTCATCCAGCTTTTTGGCAAGACCAAGGATGTACTTTTCCGAATCTGTGGTGGCGATGGCATACGGTGTGCCTGCAATGTTGACCCTTACCTTGTTTACCATGGTGTTTTCCCCTTTTTTTATCCTGTATCTGTACGGCGCAAGGCCGTTTGTTCTGCATTTTACCGGGATTTGAAACCGTTCCCGGTAACGTTTCTGCATTCGAAAACGTTTCGATGGAGTTTCCTGTGCCATTACTGCCGGAATTACTCCCCGAAAAGCGTTTCGCGGTTCAGTTCTACCTTCTATTATAATATAAATGCGCCGCAAGAAAAAGTGGAATTTTTGAAATTTCGGCATATTTGTCAGAAAGTGGCCTGAAAAAATAGCAGTTACGGAAAAAAAGCGCCTGTTTCCTTGCATTTATAAATCGTTCATATTATAATAACGTTGTTATGTTGGCAGCCGGGCGAAAGAGGGAACGTTTCTGCTGCTATTATCTACTCAATTATTTTAGCAAAGCAAACGCTTATGCGGATAGGAGCACACTATGACATCAAAAGAATTTGGCAAAATTCTTCAGGACAAGCTCACCAGTGAGTACGGTGTGGAGCTGAATGTTGCCTCCAACCAGCAGATCTACCGTTCTCTGGCTCTGATCTGCCGTCAGATGATGAGCGAGAACCACAAAAAGTTCCAGTCCAAGGCCATCGGCACCGGCACCAAGCAGGTCTACTACCTCTGCATGGAGTTTTTGATGGGCCGCAGCCTGAAGATGAGCCTGTTCAATCTGGGTCTGGACGAGGTGGCCAAGAAGGCACTGGCCGATGCCGACATCAATCTGGACAGCATTTTTGAGGAAGAGCCCGATGCAGGCCTTGGCAACGGCGGTCTGGGCCGTCTGGCAGCCTGCTATCTGGACGGCATGGCCACCACCGATATCTGCGGCACCGGCTACTCCATCCTGTACGAGTACGGCATCTTCAAGCAGAAGATCGTGGACGGCTGGCAGCAGGAGCGCGCCGACAACTGGCTGCCCGGCGGTCAGGTGTGGCTGAAGAGCCACCCGGATCAGGCTGTGGAGATCCGCTTTGACGGCGAGATCCACGAGAACTGGGACAACGGCTTCCACTACATCCAGCACACCAACTACAACAGCGTCATGGCCATCCCCTCCGATATGTATGTGCAGGGCTACGATGGAAAGGGCGTTGCAAAGCTGCGTCTGTGGCAGGCAAAGGCCCCGGACTTTGATATGTCCAGCTTCTCTCTGGGCAACTACAACACCGCCATGAGCAAGAACGCCAACGCCGAGCTCATCTCCAAGGTGCTGTACCCCAACGACAACCACGTTGAGGGCAAGATCCTGCGCCTGCGTCAGCAGTACTTCCTGTCCGCTGCTTCTATCGGCGATATCGTGCAGAACCACCTGTCCAGCTACGCTACGCTGGAGAACCTGCCCGACAAGGTCGCCATCCAGCTGAACGACACCCACCCCACCCTGGCCATCCCCGAGATGATGCGCATCCTGCTGGACGAGTGTGGCTTTGACTGGGACAAGGCCTTCAGCATCTGCCAGAAGGTGTTCTCCTACACCAACCACACCGTTATGGCCGAAGCTCTGGAAAAGTGGAACGTGGACATCTTCAAGATGACCCTGCCCCGCATCTACCAGATCGTGGTGGAGATGGACCGCCGCGCCCGCGAGGAGCTGGCAAAGGCCTTCCCCGGCGATCAGGGCAAGATCGACTACATGGCACTGATCGGCGACAATCAGGTGCGCATGGCTAATATCTGCGCCTACACTGCCAACAGCATCAACGGCGTTTCCAAGCTGCACAGCGAAATCATCAAGGAGAGCGTTTTCCACGATTACTACCTGTTCAAGCCCAACGCCTTCAAGAACGTGACCAACGGCATTGCATACCGCCGCTGGCTGCTGGCCTCTAACCCCGGTCTGTGCAAGCTGCTGGACGAGACCATTGGCGACGGCTACAAGCACGATGCTTCCGATCTGACCAAGCTGAACAAGTACGCCGATGACAAGACCGTGCTGAAGAAGCTGAACGAGATCAAGCTGGCCAACAAGAAGGACTTTGCAAGCTATCTGGCAAAGAGCACCGGTCAGGTCATCGACCCCAACTCCATCTTTGACTGCCAGGTCAAGCGTATGCACGAGTACAAGCGTCAGCACCTGAATGCGCTGAACATCGCTGCACAGTACCTGTACCTGAAGGAGAACCCCAACGCCGACTTTATCCCCAAGACCTACATCTTCGGCGCAAAGGCTGCTCCCGGCTACTACATGGCAAAGCAGATGATCCGCATGATCTGCAAGCTGGGCGATCTGATCAACAACGATCCCGCTGTGCGCGACAAGCTGCGCGTGGTCTATCTGGAGGAATACTGCGTCTCCCTGAGCGAGCACCTGATGCCCGCCGCTGAGGTCTCTGAGCAGATCTCTCTGGCAGGCACCGAGGCTTCCGGTACCGGCAATATGAAGTTCATGCTGAACGGTGCTATCACGCTGGGCACTCTGGACGGTGCAAACGTGGAGATCGCCGATGCTGCCGGCAAGGAGAACGAGCTGATCTTCGGTATGCTGACCCCTGAGGTGAACAACCTGAAGCGGGTGGGCTACCACCCCAACGCCTTTATCATGGGCGACGACGTTGCCAACAGCGCCCTGAACTTCCTGGAGCGCGGCTGGAACGGCGAGAACTTCCACGAGGTCACCGAGAACCTGCGCAGCAGCGACCCGTACATGGTCATGGCTGACTTCAAGGACTACCGCCGTGCACAGGCCGACCTGCAGAAGCTGTATGCTGACCGCGAGACCTGGGCGCGCATGAGCCTGAAGAACATTGCCAACAGCGGCATCTTCAGCGCAGACCGCGCCGTGCTGGACTACGCCCGCGATATCTGGTACGCTTCCCCCGTGCCCATGGGCAAGTAATTTCCCTTTGTAAAACCGCAAAGCCCCGGTGGCATTTCGCCCGCCGGGGCTTTTTTGAGAAAGGACGATCTTTTTGTCTTGTCTGTTCAACAGCTACGACCCCTACTTTAAGCAGCCCTTTGGTGCCGTGCGCGCCGGGCAGACTGTGCACCTGACCCTGTGCATCCCCGAGGAGCTGGGCTATGTGGACCCGCACCTTGTACTGCAAAAGGAGGGCAAATACGATGTGCCCGTGCACTACCGCATGAAATTTGACGGCCAGACCCCCCACCAGAACCACTTTTCGGTGGATGTTGTGCTGGGCGACCCGGGCTTATACTTCTATTACTTTGACCTGTATACTGACTTCCGCCGCATCGTGCGCGGGGCAGACAACTGCGGCGTTGTCAGCTGGCAGGAGGGCGAAAGCTGGCAGATCACGGTCTACGAGCCGGATTTCCAGACGCCGGAGTGCATCAAGGGCAAGGTGTTCTACCAGATCTTCCCGGACCGGTTCTGCGAGGGCATTGAGAACAAGCCCATGCCCTTCCCGGATCGGCTGTATCAGGCCGATAAGCACGCCGAGCCCTTCTGGCAGCCCAACGAGACCGGCGGCCACCTGAACGAGGACTACTTCGGCGGCGATTTAGAGGGCATCCGCATAAAGCTCCCCTACCTGCGGGAGATGGGCGTGGATTACCTGTACCTGAACCCCATCTTTGAAGCGCACTCCAACCACCGCTACAACACCGCCGACTACCTGAACGTGGATCCGCTGCTGGGCACCAACGAGGAATTTGAGGTGCTCTGCCGCGAGGCCGCCAAGTACGGCATCGGCATCGTGCTGGACGGTGTATTCAGCCACACCGGCTCCGACAGCCGGTATTTCAACCGCGAGGGACGCTACGGCGAGGGCGGCGCTTACCGCGACCCCAACTCCCCCTACCGCAGCTGGTACGATTTTGACCCCAAGTACAAGGGCGGCTACCGCAGCTGGTGGGGCTTCGAGACCCTGCCGGAGGTCAACGAGGAGACCCCCTCCTTTGTGGAATTCATCACCGGCGAGGGCGGCGTGATCGACACATGGCTGCGTCGGGGTGCTGCCGGTTTCCGGCTGGATGTGGCCGACGAGCTGCCGGACGCGTTCATTGAGAAGATCCGCACCGCCGTCAAGCGGGTAAGCCCGGAAAAGTTTTTACTGGGCGAGGTGTGGGAGGACGCCACAACCAAGTTCGGCTTTGACCACCGCCGCACCTACCTGCTGGGCAAGGGGCTGGACAGCGTGATGAACTACCCCTTCAAGAACTCCGTGCTGGATTTTGTCAAGGGCAAGCCCGCCCAGCAGGCCGCCAACGAGATCCTTTCCATCTGCGAGCACTACCCTGCCCCTGCCATCAACACGGCACTGAATTTCCTGTCCACCCACGACACCGAGCGTGCTTTGACCGTGATCGCGGACGAGCCCGCCAACGGGCGCGGCCGGGAGTGGCAGAGCGGCCGCAGCGTGACCGGCGAAGCCTACGAGGAAGGGATGCTGCGCCTGCGCATGGCCTATGCCATCATCTACACCCTGCCCGGCGTACCCTGCCTGTACTACGGCGATGAGATCGGGATGCAGGGCTACCGCGACCCCTTCAACCGCGCCTTCTTCTGCTGGGACAGCCACGAGGAGCGGCTGCGCCCGGTGCTGGCACAGCTGGCGCAGCTGCGCCACAGCTGCGAAGCCTTCCGCACCGGTGAACTGCGGGTGCTGCGGGCTGAGGACGGCATTTTGCACTACCAGCGCATCGGTAAGACCGAGACTGCGGAGATCATCGTGAACCGCTCTGAGCACATCATCGTGGAGCCGCTGGCTTCCGGCAAGCACACTGAGGTAAACCCCATGGGCTTTACCATCGTGGTGGAGGAAAACGGCCACAACCCCAACCACAGCTACTACGATATTCAGTAAATCAATTTTTCGGGACAGCGAAATACCTTTTGGGTGTTTTTCTGTCCCATTTTCATCCTTTCTTTTCCATTTTTGTCTATATTTTGTTTTCTGTGCAACGTTCCAGTAAAAAGCTCTTGACCTTCCCCTAAGGGGATGCCGTATAATAGCAGCATAAGGAGGTAACATACCATGCAGATCTCCCCTATTCTCTGGCTGGCTGCAGCCGTGGGCTTTCTGGCACTGGAGGCCAGCACCTTTAATATGACCTCCATCTGGTTTGCCATCGGCTCTGCCGCCGCATTACTGTGCTGTGTGTTCACCGGGTCGTTCCGGGTTCAGGCGGTGGTCTTTCTGGTGGTAAGCATCCTGTGCCTTGCAGCCTTCCGCCCGCTGGCGGCAAAGCTGCGGCTCAAACATACCGCCACCAACGGCGACCGCAATCTGGGACGGGAGGCCATCGTGCTCTCCCCTGTCACCGCCGAAGTCCCCGGCCGGGTGCGGCTGGACGGCGTGGACTGGAATGCCCGCTGCGCCACCCCCGGCGACACCCTTGGCCCCGGTGCGCTTTGCCGCGTTACCGAGATCCACAGCACCCTGCTCATCGTAGAGCCTGTTCTGACCGAAAGCCGTAACCCCCACACAACAACCTGACAAAGGAGATGTATTATGGTTCTGTTTTTTGTCATCCTTGCGCTTGTTTTTGTTCTGGTGCTGGTCATTGTTTCCAACATCGTCATCGTGCCGCAGTCCAAGGTATATGTCATTGAGCGGCTGGGCAGCTACTCCGATACATGGACTGCCGGCCTGCACGTCAAGATCCCCTTTATTGAGCGCATTGCCAAAAAGGTAAGCCTGAAGGAGCAGGTGGCAGACTTTCCCCCTCAGCCTGTGATCACCCGCGATAACGTGACTATGCAGATCGACACCGTGGTGTTCTTTCAGGTCATGGACGCAAAGCTGTACACCTACGGTGTCAACCAGCCCATTGCCGCCATCGAGAGCCTTTCCGCCACCACCCTGCGCAACATCATTGGTGAGATGGAGCTGGATCACACCCTGACCAGCCGCGATGTCATCAACGGCAAGATCACCGCCATCCTTGACGAAGCCACCGACAAGTGGGGCATCAAGGTGAACCGCGTGGAGGTGAAGAACATCATCCCGCCGCGGGAAATTCAGGAAGCCATGGAAAAGCAGATGAAGGCTGAGCGCGAGAAGCGCGCCGTCATCCTGAAGGCAGACGGTGAAAAGCAGGCCGCCATTACCGCCGCAGAAGGCGAAAAGGAAGCCGCCATCCTGCGCGCCGATGCTGTGAAGCAGCAGCGCATTCTGGAGGCCGAGGGCGAAGCGCAGGCCATTCTGGCTGTGCAGAAGGCCAACGCCGATGCCATCCGTCTGCTGAACGAGGCCATGCCCAGCGACAAGGTGCTGGCTATCCGCAGCCTTGAAGCGCTGGCAAAGGTTGCCAACGGTAAGGCCACCAAGATCATCATCCCCTCTGAGCTGCAGAATCTGGGCGGCGTTGTGCCCAGCATCAAGGAATTGATGACCGACCCGAAGGACGCCGAATAAGCGCCCGCTTATCCGCAAACAGTAAAACAGCTCCCGGTCACGTCAGCGGCGTGACCGGGAGCTGTTCTTTTGCTATCTATTCAGGGAGATCACTTCTCCCCTTTTTCCTCATTCTGCTGTTCTTCCTGCTCGCGGCGCAGCTCTTTGATGCGCTTTTTCTCGCTCCGGACGTGGGGCCACGGCCAGGAGAAGCCCTCGTTCTGCTTGCACCAGCGGGTAAGGGGGTAGAAGGCAAAGGCCAAGCCAAAAATGTACAACAGGGCGTACAGCAGGGCATCCAGCGTGATCAGGGCATCCAGTGCACCGATCACCGCCACAACACAGCCCGCCTTTAAAAAGAACTGGCCGTTCTGGCGGCAGTATTCCTCAAAGTTTTCGGCCTTGACCGCCCTGCGCCCCTGATCGCCCCACACGCGGGGATTTTTCATCACCGAAAAACCGTAAAAGGCCATCATCAGGCCAAGGGTAAGCTGAAAGCCAAAAAACATGGGTCATACCTCGTTTTTATCAGAATCAGTCCTCAAACAGGGGCTTCATAAAGGGCAAAAAGTCCAGCGTTGCAAAGTAATCCCGCGGGGTCTGGGCGCGGCGGATCAGCCGGTGAGAGCCATCCTCGCACAGCAGCACCTCAGCGCAGTGCAGCTTGCCGTTGTAGTTGTAGCCCATAGCAGAGCCGTGGGCACCGGTATCGTGGATGTAAAGGATATCCCCGATGTCGATCTTGGGCAGCATCCGGTCAACGGCAAACTTGTCGTTATTCTCGCACAGTCCACCCACCACGTCGTACTTGTGGTCGCAGGGCTCGTTCTCCTTGCCCAGCACTGTGATGTGGTGATAAGCACCGTACATGGCGGGGCGCATCAGGTTTGCGGCGCAAGCGTCCAGACCAATGTACTCCTTATAGATGTGCTTTTCGTGGATGACGGTGGACACCAGCGCACCGTAGGGGCCGGTGGTAAAGCGGCCCATCTCGGTGAAGATGGCCACATCGCCCATACCAGCGGGCACAAGGATCTCCTCAAACTTCTGGCGCACGCCCTCGCCGATGGCCATGATGTCGTTCTCGGTCTGCTCCGGGCGGTAAGGGATGCCCACGCCGCCGGACAGGTTGATGTAGCTGATGTGCGCACCGGTAGCCTGCTGCACCCGGACAGCCAGCTGGAACAGGATAGCTGCCAGCTCCGGGTAGTAGGCGTCCGAGATGGTGTTGGAGGCTAAGAAGGCATGGATGCCGAACTGCTTTGCGCCCTTCTTCATCAGCTTTTTGTAGCTGTCAATCATCTGCTGCTCGGTCATACCGTACTTGGCATCGCCGGGCTTGTCCATGACCTGAAAGCCCTCTTCGCTCTCGCCCAGCTGGAAGGTTCCGCCGGGGTTATAGCGGCAGAAGATCTCCTGCGGCACACCGGCCACCCGCTCCAGAAACTCCACCATGGTGGCGTCGTCCAGATTGATGTAGGCGCCCAGCTCGTAGGCCTTCTGCATATCCTCCACAGGGGTCTGGTTGGAGGAGAACATGATGTCGTGGCCGGTAAAGCCGCAGACCTCGCTGAGCATCAGCTCGGTCAGGGAGGAGCAATCCACGCCGCAGCCCTCCTCCTTGAGGATCTGCAGGATGACAGGGTTCGGCAGTGCCTTGACCGCAAAATACTCCTTGAAGCCCTTGTTCCAGCTGAAGGCCTTGTTGATGCGGCGGACATTCTCCCGGATGCCCTTTTCGTCGTAGACGTGGAACGGCGTGGGCACATCCTCGATGATCTGCTGTGCCATCGCCTCGGTCAGAAACGGTTTCTTTTCCATAATAACATCCCTCTCGTTTTGCGCAGCCCGGCATGTTCCGGCCTGCGGTCTATCCCATGCGGCCCAGTGCCGCAGTTCCAGCTGTTATAGTTTCAGGTTCTCCCGGGTGGGGGTAAAGGTGGGGATCATAGCCGCCAGCTGGCGCACCACGCCCTCGTCGTTGTGGGCAGCAGCGGCTTCCAGCGCCTGCAGCTGCTCGTAGAACTCGGCCAGATCAATGGTGCGGGGGCTTGCCACAAAGATCTTGTTGTGCTGGGTGCGGCGCATCTTGTCCTGCTCCTCGTCCATCATCAGCTCTTCGTAAAGCTTTTCACCGGGGCGCAGACCCACGATCTTGATCTCCATATTCACACCCGGCTCGTAGCCGTAAAAGCGGATGAGCTGCTTGGCCAGATCCATAATGCGCACCGGCTCGCCCATATCCAGCACATAGATATTGCCGCTTTCGGCCAGCGCACCCGCCTGCAGCACCAGCTGGGCTGCCTCCGGGATGGTCATAAAGTAGCGCACGATGTTGGGGTCGGTCAGAGTGACCGGCCCGCCCTTTTTGATCTGGGCTTCAAACAGCGGGATAACGCTGCCGTGGCTGCCCAGCACGTTGCCGAACCGCACCGCCACGCACTTCATATCCGTGTTGCCCGCAAAGGTCTGGATGAGCATTTCGCAGATGCGCTTGGTGCAGCCCATGACGCTGGTGGGGTTCACGGCCTTATCGGTGGAAAGCTGCACAAAGCGCTCTACCCCGTGCTCACTGGCGCTGACCAGCAGGTTTTTGGTGCCCAGCACGTTGTTCTTTACCGCCTCGGCAGGGCTTACCTCCATCAGCGGGACGTGCTTATGCGCCGCAGCATGGAACACCACCGTGGGGTGGTAGGTATCAAAAACCTCGTCCAGACGCTTTTTATCCCGGATAGAGCCAATGAGCACCGTGACCGGGATATCGCGGCCGTACTTCTGCTGCAGTTCCATCAGCAGCTCGTAGGCGCAGTTTTCGTAGATATCAAAGATCAGCAGCTTGCCGGGCTTGAAGCGCATGACCTGACGGCACAGCTCGCTGCCGATGGAGCCGCCACCGCCCGTTACCAGCACCGTTTTGCCGGTGAGGTAGCCGGAGATTTTGTCGGTATCCAGCGTGACCTCCTCGCGGGAGAGGAAGTCGGCGGGGTTCAGCTCGCGGAACACCTCCTGCTGGGGTGCACCGCTGCCCACCAGCTGCGGGTCGCTGAGCACCTGCACCGCGCAGTGGGTGCTGACGCACAGGTCGATGACATGGCTCAGCTTGCTGCCCTTTAAGGTAGGGATGGCAATGATGATGCTGTGGATGCCGTAGCGATTGCACAGCTCCGGGATATCCTCCAGCGTGCCCTTGACCGGCACGCCGTGGATGGTCTGGTTCAGCTTTGCGGGGTCATCGTCCACCGCCACCACGGCGTGACCGTATTCCTTGTTGGATTTGCACACGTTGATGGCCCATGCACCGGCTTCGCCCGCGCCTACGATCATCACCGGGCGGTTGGGGTCTTTGGCGGGCACCTTGCGCAGCTGCTCACCCAGCGGGTGGTTCAAAAACAGCCGCCAAGCCAGACGGCTGCCGCCGATAAACAAAAAGATGAGCACCGAGGCCATGCAGTTTGCGGAATTGAACAGCACACCGTGGATAAGGCAGCGGTTCACCACATACACCACGGCGGTGGGCACGACGATCATACCGGCAAGGCGGATCAGATCCCGCTCGCCGGCGTACTTCCACAGCACTGAGTACAGCCCGCCCGCCAGAAAGCAGACGATATACACCGCCACGATCCACGGCAGATTTTCGTACAGCAGGGCGCGGTTGTGGGGCCACCACACGGCCTCCACGGCACCGTCTGCCCGCAGCAGCAGAGCAAAATAAAAGCTGAATGCCACAATGGCTGCATCCATCAGCACCAGCAGCGCACGGCGCAGCAGCACCTGCGGGGTATTCTTGGTTTTATCTTTCACTTACGATCCTCTTTTTTCCTCTCAGCGCCAAGGGTTTGCCCTGCGCTGCTTTTTCGGCAGTGCTCCCCGGCAATATGCCGGAAGGATACAACTACACGTTTGTATTATACTCACAATCCCCGCCTGTGTCCAGAAAAATTACGTTTTTATCACTTTCCCCTGTTTTTCCCGGTCTTTGCCTGCCGCAGCACCGCCCGCAGCTCCTCCCAAAGCCCCAGCGGCAGCGCCGCCAGTAAAAACACGAGGGCCGTCACCGTACCGCCCGCCGTCAGTACGACCAGCTGCCCCGGCAACCCTTGAGCCGGAAAGCCCGCCAGCGCCCGGCGCACACCCCGCCCTGCCGCACCGGCGGCGGCAGCCGCCAGCAGCGGCGCACCCAGCCACCGCCGGAAAGCATGCCCTGTACCGCTGGAAAGCAGCAGCCGCCCGGTGTTGGCTGCGCAGGTGTAAAAACTGGAAAGCAGGATGACTGCCAGAAAGCCCCGCATCCCGTACCGGGGCAGCAGCACCGCCACCCCGCCAATGCGCAGCACAGCGTCCCACACGCTGTACCGGAAGGCAGCTTTCTGCTCCCCGATGCCCTTCATGGCACCGTCCACCATGCTTTCCAGATACATCAGCGGCATAGCCGGGGCAAGGGTCTCCAGATAGAACCCCGCCTCCGGGCTATGGTAGAGCAGCTGCGCCAGCGGCCTGCCCCACACCCAGAACAGCGTACCCGCCAGCGCGGAGAAGTACCCCGTAAGCCGCAGCATCCGGTCCAGCAGCGCGTTCAGCCGGGCGGTCTGCCCCTCGATATGCGCCTGCGTGATTTCCGGCATCAGCAAAACCGCCAGACTGCCCAGCAGCCCGAAGGGGAAATTGAGCAGCGGCAGCGCCATGCCCTTTAAGGTGCCGTACTGCTCCAGCGCAGCGGTGCGCCCACCAGAAGCCCCCAGATACACTGCAAGGCAGGCGGGCACCAGCATATTCTCGGCGGTGTGCAGCGCGCTGGAAAGCGCCCTGCCGCCCTCCACCGGCCATAATATCTCCCACAGCCGCCGGGACACCTCTCTTGGCGGGCACGGCGCTGTGCTGCCGAAGCAGCGTGCCGCCTCCCGCCGGTAAAACAGGCCCATCAGGACGGTGGATACGGCCTCGCTCAGGGCGGTGGCGGCCAGCACCAGCGCACAGCGGCTGCCGTCCGGCCAGCCCTGCGTGCGGGTAAGCGCCCACACCACGGCAGCAATGCGCACCGTCTGCTCTGCCAGCTGGCTGAGCACGTTGGGCTCTACCCGCCGCCGTGCCAGAAAAAAGCCGCGCAGCACCGCAGAGACAGCCATCCACGGCAACCCCAGCGCCGAGGTGCGCAGCGCAGCAGCGGCGCGGATATCCCCCAGCCACCATTTTGCCGCAAGGCCTGCGGTGGCAAGCTGGACAAGCATGGCAAACCCGCCCAACCCCAGCCCTGCCAGCACCAGCCGCACCAGCATCCCGTGCGCAGCGGCCTTGTCCCGGCTGAGCTCCTCGGTCAGCAGCCGGGTAGCCGCCACCGAGATGCCCGCCGTAGCCAGCGTGACGAACAGCCCGTACACCGCCAGCACCAGCTGGTACAGTCCCATACCCGCCCCGCCCAAAGCGTTTGCCAGCCAGATGCGCAGCCCCATGCCTGCCAGCCGCAGCACCACGTCCGAACCGGTAAGCAGCGCCGCATTTTTAAAGTAGTTCTGCCGCACCCTGCACCTCCCCCTGCCCCGGAACGGGCGTTCACGGTTCAGCCTATGCAGCGGCTTTGCAAAACATGAGCGGCACTATGGGTTGTTTCTGCGCACTTTTTATGGTATAGTTAACAGTGGTCAGGCAGGGCGCAAGCTCCCTGCCTGTATTTTGAGCAAGGAGGAAGCGCACCGCCCGGGTCCTGCCCCTGCCGTGCGCGACAAAGAGAATGAGCGAAGAATGTACCCATGACTGCTCCAATTGCAGTGCAGCCTGTTCTTCCCGCGATGCCGCTCCGCAGCACGATGCCCCCAACCCTAACAGCAGTGTGAAAAAGGTCATCGGCGTTGTTTCCGGCAAGGGCGGCGTGGGCAAAAGCATGACCAGCGCCCTGCTGGCCTGTGCCATGGCCCGCCGCGGCTACCACTGCGGCATTCTGGATGCCGATATCACCGGCCCGTCCATCCCCAAGCTGTTCGGCATTCATGGCCGTGCCATGGCGGACGATAAGGGATGCTGGCCTATCCAGAGCCGCATGGGCATTGATGTGATGAGCATCAACCTGCTGGTGGAAAACGAGGAAGACCCCGTTGTGTGGCGCGGCCCGGTCATTGCCGGCGCGGTCAAGCAGTTCTGGACCGATGTGGTCTGGAAGGACGTGGATTTCCTGTTCGTGGATATGCCCCCGGGCACCGGTGATGTGCCCCTGACCGTGTTCCAGAGCCTGCCGGTGGATGGCATCGTTGTGGTGGCAAGCCCGCAGGAGCTGGTAAGCATGATCGTGGCAAAGGCCGTGAACATGGCCGAGATGATGAAGGTGCCCATGCTGGGCATCGTGGAGAACATGAGCTACATCGTCTGCCCGGACTGCGGCAAGCACATCAATGTGTTTGGCAACAGCCATGTGGACGAGGTGGCCGCAAAGCATCATCTGCCTGTGCTGGCCAAGTGCCCCATCGACCCCAAACTGGCAGAGCTTTCCGATGCCGGCATGATCGAGACCTATGGCGGCGAATTCTTGGAAGGTGCCGCAGACGCCTGCGAAAAGCTGCTGAAGAAGTAACTGCATCCCGCCCTGTGCCCGTTGCGACACAGGGCTTTTTGCTTAGATAAGCCCGCCGACGCGCAAAAGGCATTCTTTTCCGCAGGGCTTTGGAGCGGCAGCGCACTTTAAAAAACAAGGTTCGCGGCGCATTCCGGCTTTTAATTTTCGTTTTGTGAAGCAGCTGTGACTTTTTATCTGTTTTTTTAAACAAATTCTGCTTTTTGCTATTGTAAAACCCACCGCAAAGCTTTATAATAATAAAGTAAGCATTGCCCGCCATTGCGGGCGTGCCGTGCAAGCATGGAGAACCGGAAGCGCCCGGCATCTGCAAGGATATCCCCGCTGTGCGGCGGGCAAAGGCATTTCCGCTTTTTCAAATTTATAGAGTAATTGGGAAAAGGAGTATTCTATTATGCTGACGAATGAATACCTGAAGCGTGTTTACGAGGGTCTGGAAAAGCGCAACGCCAACGAGCCCGAGTTTTTGCAGGCTGTGCGCGAGGTGCTGGAGAGCATCCAGCCCGTTGTGGAAAAGCACCCCGAGTACGAGAAGGCCGGTCTGATCGAGCGTCTGGTGGAGCCGGAGCGCATCATCACCTTCCGTGTGCCCTGGGTGGACGATGCCGGTAAGGTGCAGGTGAACCGCGGCTACCGCGTGCAGTTCAACAGCGCCATCGGCCCCTACAAGGGCGGCCTGCGCTTCCATCCCTCTGTCAATCAGGGCATCCTGAAGTTCCTGGGCTTCGAGCAGACCTTCAAGAACAGCCTGACCACCCTGCCCATGGGCGGCGGCAAGGGCGGCTCTGACTTTGACCCCCACGGCAAGAGCGACATGGAAGTGATGCGCTTCTGCCAGAGCTTTATGACCGAGCTGTACCGCCACATCGGCCAGTTCGTGGACTGCCCTGCCGGTGATATCGGCGTGGGCGGCCGTGAGGTTGGCTATCTGTTCGGCCAGTACAAGCGCCTGACCAACAGCTTCCAGGGCGGTATGCTCACCGGCAAGGGCCTGACCTTTGGTGGTTCTCTGGCCCGTACCCAGGCTACCGGCTACGGCCTGTGCTACTTTACCGCTGAGGCCCTGAAGTGCATGCGCAACGACAGCCTCGAGGGCAAGACCGTGGTCATCTCCGGCTCCGGCAACGTGGCCATCTACGCCTGCGAGAAGGCGACCCAGATGGGCGCCAAGGTGGTTACCATGTCCGACTCCAACGGCTACGTCTACGACCCCAACGGCATTGATCTGGCTTACGTCAAGGATCTGAAGGAAGTGCGCCGCGGCCGTATCAAGGAGTACGCCGAGACCCACGAGGGTGTAACCTATGTGGCTGATTGCAGCAAGGTTTGGACTGTCCCCTGCGACATCGCCCTGCCCTGCGCTACCCAGAACGAGATCAACAAGGAGTCTGCCGAGGCTCTGGTAAAGGGCGGCTGCACCGTGGTCTGCGAGGGCGCTAACATGCCCAGCACCCCGGAGGCTATCGAGGTCTACCTGTCCAACGGCATCCTGTACGGACCCGCAAAGGCTTCCAACGCAGGCGGCGTGGCTACCTCCGGTCTGGAGATGAGCCAGAACTCCGAGCGCCTGAGCTGGAGCTTTGAGGAAGTGGATGCCAAGCTGAAGGGCATCATGGAGGGCATCTTCCACGCTTCCTACGACGCTTCTGTGGCTGCCGGTTCTGAGGGCAACCTGATGGTCGGTGCAAACTGCGCCGGCTTCTTGAAGGTTGCTACCGCCATGATGGCACAGGGCATCACCTACTAAGTCATACTGCATCGTCCAAGAGCCGCGCCCGCAGGGGTGCGGCTCTTTTTGGGTATAACCCCGCCCCGCTCTGCCCACACTGGCAGTATCTTATGGCAGAAAGGGAGTTTTGTATGGACGAGCAGATGTTTTGTTTTCAGTGTGAGCAGGCGGCGGGCTGCACCGCCTGCACCGGCGCAGCGGGGGTGTGCGGCAAGTCGGCCGAGACAGCCGCCGCACAGGACCGGCTCACCGGGGCGCTCATCGCATTTGCCGGGCAGCTCATCGCGGCGGGGCGCGGCCCGGCCCCGGAACAGGCCCGGCTGCTGATGCAGGGGCTGTTCACCACCATTACCAACGTGAACTTTGACCCCGCCGCCGTGGACGCGCTGACCCGCCGGGTGCACGACGCCAGCCCCGGCACCGGCCCGGACTACGACATGCAGGCCCTCTGGCGGGAACCGGATGCCGACCGGCGCAGCCTGAAATGCTTTGTGTTGTTCAGCCTGCGGGGCATGGCCGCCTACAACTACCACGCCCGGGTGCTGGGCCGCATCGACCCGGAGCTGGACCGGTTCTTCTGTACCGCCCTGCAGGCCGTGGGCGACCCCGGCCAGACCACAGACGCCCTGTGGCAGCTGGTGCAGGCCACAGGAGAAGCCAGCTACCGCTGCATGGAGCTGCTGGACGCGGCCAACACCGGCGCGTTTGGCGATCCGGAACCGGTGCAGGTGCCCCTGACCATTGAAAAGGGGCCGTTCATCGTGATTTCCGGCCACGACCTCTACGACGCACAGCAGCTGCTGGAACAGACTGCAGGCCGGGGCGTCAACGTCTACACCCACTCGGAGATGCTGCCCGCCCACGGCTACCCGGAGCTGAAGCGCCGCTACCCCCACCTCAAGGGCAACTTTGGCACCGCATGGCAGAACCAGCAGCGGGAGTTCGAGGACATCCCCGCGCCCATCCTGTTCACCACCAACTGCATCATGCCCCTGCGCGCCAGCTACGCCGACCGGGTGTTCACCACCTCGGTGGTGGCTTACCCCGGCGTGCCCCACATCGACGAAGGGCGCGACTTTTCCCCGGTGATCGAAAAGGCGCTGGAGCTGGGCGGCTACGCGCAGGACACCCTGCTGCCCGGCCTGAACGGCGGCTCCACGGTGACCACCGGTTTTGCCCGTACCGCCGTGCTGCAGCACGCGGACGAGATCGTGCAGGCGGTGCGGGACGGTAAGCTGCGGCACTTCTTTCTGGTGGGCGGCTGCGACGGCACCCGGCCCAGCCGCCGCTACTACACCGAGTTTGCCCGCCTTACCCCGCCCGACACCATCCTGCTGACCCTGGCCTGCGGCAAGTTCCGCCTGAACGACCTGCCCCTTGGCACCGTGCCGGGCACCGGCCTGCCCCGCATCCTGGACGTGGGCCAGTGCAACGACGCCTACAGCGCCATCCGCATCGCATTGGCGCTGGCCGACGCCTTTGGCTGCGGCGTCAACGACCTGCCCCTCTCGCTGGTGCTGTGCTGGTTTGAGCAGAAGGCCGTGTGCATCCTCATCGCGCTGCTGGCGCTGGGCATCCGGAACATCCGGCTGGGGCCTACCCTGCCCCCGTTCCTCTCGCCGGGGGTGGTGCGCACCCTGCAGGAACGGTACGGCCTCAAGCCCATTGCCACCCCGGAAGCCGACCTGCAGGCCATTCTGGGCGGGTGAGGTTTCGTTTGGTTATTTTACAACAAACCCGCAACTCAGAATTGGCGGTTCTGCCGGTGGAAGAGATCTCTCTGGCACCGGACCCCGACGCAGACGCCTCCGCCCCGGAAGCCCCGGCTGACTCTGACGACACCAACGGCACCGAAGCTGCCGCCGCATCCGACGCTCCGGCTCAGGCTCCCCACACGGAAGCTCCCGCCGCCGCACAGCCCGCTGTCCCGGCAGTGCCCACCCTGCCCCAGACCGGCACCACCGGCTGGATGGCCGGTGTGCTGGCAAGCCTGGGCTCCCTGCTGCTGGCCTGCGGATGGTTCTTCACCCGCAAATCAAAGCATTCCTGAGTCCTGAGTGTTCCGCATCACTCAGGGCAAATTCCTCCAAACCGCCGTACCCGCGTGCACAACGCCGGGTGCGGCGGTTTTGTTTGTATGCCGCGCACAGCTGCGGGGGCTCGCGGCGTTTCGCACAAGAAGCGGCGCAATGTGTGTAGCATATTTGGTGCAGCTGTCACTTGAAAATTTTTCAGGAATCTGTATAATATCAGGTATCGGAACAAAGGCGTTCCGCAGGGGCATCCTGTGCCCTTGCGGGGCGCTTTTTTCTTTTTGCAGGGGATAAAAAGCTGCGGAGGGTGCCGCAGCCCCCGGTAAACAAGTAAAAAGGATGGGAAAGACTATGGAAAACTTTACAGAGCAGAAAACCACCCTTGGTCTGTACGACCCACAGTTCGAGCACGATGCCTGCGGCATCGGCGCTGTGGTGGACATCAAGGGACGTAAAAGCCACCAGACGGTGGACGATGCACTGTCCATCGTGGAGCGGCTGGAGCACCGCGCCGGTAAGGACGCCGAGGGTAAGACCGGCGATGGCGTGGGCATCCTGCTGCAGATCAGCCACAAGTTCTTCTCCAAGGTCGCCGAGGAGCTGAACATCCGGCTGGGCAACGAGCGGGAGTACGGCGTGGGTATGTTCTTCTTCCCCCAGAACGAGCACCTGCGGGCACAGGCCATGAAGCTGTTCGAGGTGGTCACCCGCAAGGAGGGACTGGAGTTTCTGGCATGGCGCGAAGTGCCCGTGGACCCCGATGCCGTGGGTCAGAAGGCGCGGGACTGCATGCCCGCCATCTGGCAGTGCTTCATCAAAAAGCCCGCCAAGGTAAGCAAGGGCATCGAGTTTGACCGCCGCCTGTACATTGTGCGCCGCGTGTTCGAGCAGGCCAGCAACGGCACCTATGTGCCCAGCCTGTCCAGCCGCACCATCGTGTATAAGGGTATGTTCCTCGTGCACGACCTGCGCCGCTTCTATGCCGACTTGCAGGACCCGGACTATGAGTCCGCTATCGGCATGGTGCACAGCCGCTTTTCTACCAACACCAACCCCAGCTGGATGCGTGCACACCCCAACCGCTTTATCCTGCACAACGGCGAGATCAACACCATCAAGGGCAACACCGACGCCATGCTGGCGCGCGAGGAGAGCATCTCCAGCCCCATTTTGCAGGACGATATGAACAAGATCCTGCCCATCATCAACACCTCCGGTTCGGACTCCGCCATGCTGGACAACACCCTTGAGTTTATGGTGATGAACGGCATGGACCTGCCGCTGGCTGTGATGATCACCATCCCCGAGCCGTGGGAGAACAACAAGAACATCAGCCAGAAAAAGCGGGATTTCTACCAGTACTACGCCACCATGCTGGAGCCGTGGGACGGCCCCGCCGCCATCCTGTTCTCGGACGGCGATGTGATGGGCGCAGTGCTGGACCGCAACGGTCTGCGTCCCAGCCGCTACTACATCACAAAGGACGGCCGCATGATCCTGTCCTCTGAGGTGGGTGTGCTGGAATGCGACCCGGAGAACATTCTGGTCAAGGAGCGTCTGCGCCCCGGCAAAATGCTGCTGGTGGATACCGTCAAGGGCGAAGTGGTGGACGACGAAAAGCTGAAGGAGCTTTACGCCAGCCGCGAGCCCTACGGCGAGTGGATCGACCGCAATCTGGTGCAGCTGAGCGGGCTGAAGATTCCCAACGTGAAGGTGGAAAGCTACACCGGCGAGCAGCTGACCCGGCTGCAGAAGGTGTTCGGCTACAAGTACGAGGACGTGAACACCATGATCCTTGCCATGGCGCGGGCTGGCGCAGAGCCCTCCGGTGCCATGGGTACCGACACCCCGCTGGCTGTGCTCAGCAGCCAGCATCCCCCGCTGTTCAACTACTTCAAGCAGCGTTTCGCGCAGGTGACGAACCCGCCCATTGACGCCATCCGGGAAAAGGTGGTCACCTCCACCAGCGTTTACATCGGCGCCCACGGCAACCTGCTGGAGGATAAGCCCGAAAACTGCAAGGTGCTCAAGGTGCACAACCCCATCCTGACCAACACCGACCTGTTGAAGATCAAGTACATGAACGTGCCGGGCTTCAAGGTGGCTACGGTGTCCATCAACTACTATAAGAACACCAGTCTGGAAAAGGCCATCGACCGGGTATTCTTGGAAGTCGACCGCGCCTACAAGGAGGGTGCAAACATCATCATCCTGTCTGACCGCGACGTGGATGAATACCATGTGACCATCCCCAGCCTGCTGGCGGTTTCGGCGGTTTCCCAGTATCTTATCCGCACCAAAAAAAGCACCGCACTGGCGCTGATTTTGGAAAGCGCCGAGCCCCGGGAGGTGCACCACTTTGCCACCCTGCTGGGCTACGGCGCCTGCGCCATCAACCCCTATCTGGCACACGAAACCATCGGCCAGCTGATCGACGAGGGTCTGCTGGACAAGGACTATTACGCCGCCGTGCAGGACTACGACAACGCCATCCTCAACGGCATCGTGAAGATTGCCTCCAAGATGGGCATTTCCACCATCCAGAGCTACCAGAGCAGCCAGATCTTCGAGGCTGTGGGTATCTCGAAGGAGGTCATTGATAAATACTTTACCGGCACCGTGAGCCGTGTGGGCGGCATCAGCATGGCAGACATTCAGGCCGATGTGGAGGCGCTGCACAACGCTGCCTTTGACCCGCTGGGGCTGGATATCAACATGGAGCTGGCCGACAGCGGTGCCCACAAGTTCCGCAGCGGCAAGGAAGAGCACCTGTTCAACCCCCAGACCATCCACCTGTTCCAGAAAGCCTGCCGCACCGGCGATTACGCCACCTTCAAGCAGTTCACCCAGACGGTGGACAACATGGGTGCCGAGGGCGTGCATCTGCGCAGCCTGCTGGACTTCAACTATGCCGCAGACGGCGGCATCCCACTGGAAGAAGTAGAGCCGGTCTCCAGCATCGTCAAGCGGTTCAAGGGTGCTGCCATGAGCTACGGCGCACTGAGCAGCGAGGCGCACGAGACCATTGCCATCGCCCTGAACCGTCTGGGCGGGCGCAGCAATACCGGCGAGGGCGGCGAGCCTGAGGAGCGTTACCACAGCGAGAGCAATTCCAAGATCAAGCAGGTAGCCTCTGCCCGCTTTGGCGTGACCAGCAAGTATCTGGTCAGTGCCGAGGAGATCCAGATCAAGCTGGCACAGGGCGCAAAACCCGGCGAGGGCGGCAATCTGCCCGGTGCCAAGGTGTATCCGTGGATTGCCAAGACCCGCCACAGCACCACCGGCGTGGGTCTGATCTCTCCCCCGCCCCACCACGATATCTACTCCATTGAGGATCTGGCAGAGCTGATCTACGACCTGAAAAACGCCAACCGCAGCGCTAACATCAACGTCAAGCTGGTCAGCGAGGCCGGTGTCGGCACCATTGCCGCCGGTGTTGCCAAGGGCGGCGCACAGGTCATTCTGGTGTCCGGCTATGACGGCGGCACCGGTGCTGCACCCCGCACCTCCATCAAGCACGCCGGTCTGCCCTGGGAGCTGGGCATCGCCGAGACCCACCAGACCCTGATCCTGAACGGCCTGCGCACCCGCGTGCGCATTGAGAGCGACTCCAAGCTGCTGTCCGGCCGGGATGTGGCCATCAGCTGCATGCTGGGCGCAGAGGAGTTCGGCTTCGGCACTACCCTGCTGATGGCAGAGGGCTGCGTGATGATGCGTGTGTGCAATCTGGACACCTGCCCCATGGGCATCTGCACCCAGAACCCCGAACTGCGCAAGAACTTCAAGGGCAAGCCGGAGTACATCATCAACTACCTTACCTTTGTGGCCGAGGAGCTGCGGGAGTACATGGCAAAGCTGGGCGTGCGCACCGTGGACGAGCTGGTGGGCCGCACCGACCTGCTGCGGGTCAAGCCCGCCGCCCCGGGCAGCCGTGCAGCAGAGCTGGATCTGGACTGCATCCTGCACAACCCCGCCATTGCAAACAGTAACGTTCACTTTATCAAGGAAGACAGCTACGACTTCCATCTGGAAAACACGCTGGACATGAAGGTGTTGATGAAGAAGTTCAAGCTGGGCAGCAAAGCTCCCCAGAACGTCAGCCTGAATGTTTCTAACGTGGACCGCGCCTTTGGTGCCATCTTTGGCAGCGAGATCACCCGCAAATACGGCAACGATCTGCCGGATGATGTGTACACCGTGCACTGCACCGGTGCAGGCGGCCAGAGTTTTGGCGCCTTTATCCCCAATGGCCTGACGCTGGAACTGGTGGGCGACTGCAACGACTACATGGGCAAGGGCCTTTCCGGCGGCAAGATCGTTGTGCGCCCGCCGCAGGGCATCGACTTCAAGCCCGAGGAAAACATCATTACCGGCAACGTGGCGCTGTACGGCGCTACCAGTGGCAAGGCGTTCATCTCCGGTGTGGCCGGTGAGCGCTTCTGCGTGCGCAACAGCGGCGCTACCGCCGTTGTGGAGGGCGTGGGCGACCACGGCTGCGAGTACATGACCGGCGGCACCGTGGTGGTGCTGGGCCAGACCGGCAAAAACTTTGCAGCCGGTATGACCGGCGGCATTGCCTATGTGCTGGACGAAAACTGGGACTTCTACCAGCGGGTGAACAAGGAGACCGTCAGCCTTGAGCCGGTGGAGCACAAGTACGATGTTGCTACCCTGAAGGAGCTGATCCGCGCCCATGTGGAGGCCACCGGCTCTCCGCGCGGCAAGGAAATTCTGGATAATTTCAGCGCGTTCCTGCCCAAATTCAAAAAGGTGCTGCCTTACGATTACGACCGTATGCTGCGGGTCATCGCCTCGGTAGAGGAGCGTGGTCTGGACGGCGAGCAGGCACAGATCGAAGCATTCTATGCAGTGCAGAAGCATAAGTAAGGAGGGGCAGCAGCATGGGTAAGACAACAGGATTTATGGATTATGCGCGCAAGACCAGCACGGACGTTGCGCCGCTGGAGCGCCTTGAAAATTTTAACGAGTTCCACATCTGGCTCTCGCGGGAGCAGCAGCAGACGCAGGCCGCCCGCTGCATGGATTGCGGCGTGCCCTTCTGTCAGGCAGGCATGATGATCGGCGGCATGGCCTCCGGCTGTCCGCTGAACAATCTCATCCCGGAGTGGAACGATCTGGTGTACCATGGCAAGTGGGAGCTTGCGCTCCACCGCCTGATGGCCACCAACCGCTTTCCGGAGTTTACCAGCCGGGTGTGCCCCGCCCTGTGTGAGGCCGCCTGCACCTGCGGGGATGTGACCGGCAACAGTGTCACCGTGCGCGAAAACGAGCACGCCATCATCGAGACGGCCTACGCCAAAAACTGGCTGACTGCCACCCCGCCGCCGACCCGTACCGGCAAGAGCGTTGCCGTGGTGGGCAGCGGCCCTGCGGGGCTTTCGGTGGCCGAGTACCTGAACAAGCGCGGCCACGCCGTTACCGTGTTTGAGCGCGCCGACCGGGTGGGCGGCCTTTTGATGTACGGCATCCCCAACATGAAGCTGGATAAGGCGGTCATCGAGCGCCGGATCAAGCTGATGCAGGCCGAGGGTGTGGTGTTCCGCACCGGCATGGATGTGGGCGGTGCCGTGCCTGCCGAGCAGCTGCTGGCTGATTTTGATGCCGTGGTGCTGTGCTGCGGCGCAAAAAAGCCCCGGGACCTGAACGTGCCCGGCCGGGATGCCAAGGGCGTGCACTTTGCCGTGGACTACCTAACCAGCGTGACCAAGAGCCTGCTGGACTCGGGTTTTGTGGACGGCAGGGCCATCAATGCAGCCGGTAAAAACGTGCTGGTCATCGGCGGCGGCGACACCGGCAACGACTGTCAGGGCACTGCCCTGCGGCAGGGCTGCACCGACCTGATGGCACTGGAAATGATGCCGCAGCCCCCTGTCGAGCGCACCGCTGCAAACCCGTGGCCGGAGTGGCCCCGGGTGCTGAAGGTGGACTATGGCCAGACCGAGTGCATTGCCAAGTTCGGCAAGGACCCGCGTGTGTACCAGACCACCGTCAAGGAGTTTTTGAAGGATGAAGCCGGCAACCTGACCGGTGCCGTCATCAGCTGCCTGAAACCAGAGCGCGACCCCGAAACCGGCCGCACCAGCATGGTGCCCACCGGCAAGGAATTTACCTACGACTGCCAGCTGGCGTTTATCGCCGCAGGCTTTACCGGCTGCGAAAACTACACAGCCGATGCCTTTGGGGTGGAGCTGACCGCCCGGGGCAACGTGGCCGACCACAGCTTTAAGACCAACGTGGACAAGGTATTTGTCTGCGGCGATATGCGCCGCGGTCAGAGCCTTGTGGTGTGGGGTCTGCGCGAAGGCCGCGATTGCGCCGCCGAAGTAGACCGCTGCCTGATGGGCTACACCAATCTTTAATTTGCCATTCTCTTTCCTATCCTAAACAAGCAGAAGCGGGAGCCCGTTGCAAGGCTCCCGCTTCTGCTTTTATTTTTTAATCTGTATCGTATTCCGGCTCTGTGCCGCCCTCCGGGGGCGTTTCCGGGGTGGTAGGCTCGGTAGCTGCAGGTTCTTCCGGGGTGGCGGTGATCTGCACACTGGGGTCTGCGGCGATATATATGGTGATCACCGTACCCACCGTGACCATAGCGCCCTCTTCCTCGCTGGCAGAGACCACACAGCCCGTGGCGTAGGAGCCATCGTTCACCACCATAAAGCAGCTGGCCACAAGCCCCCGGCTGCTCAATATCTCAATGGCCTTATCCTGCGATGCACCGATGATCTTGGGCATCTCCACCTTCTCCGGACCCTGACTGACCACGATCTGGATCACCTCGCCGTTTTCCATCACCTCGCCGGCCTCCGGCTCCTGCCGGATGACCTGCCCGGAGGGCACGGTATCGCTGTACTCCAGCACCGCGCGGAACAGGTACATACTGGTGTACTCGCGGTTATTCTTGATCTGCTCGTAATCGATGCCCACAAAGTTGGGCACAAGGTTCTGGGGCTTCATTTCCTCGCTGCTGGCAGCTTCCGAGCTCGGCTCCGAAGAAGGAGTTTGTTCCTCCTTGCTGCTCACAATGCCCCACAGGGTGAGCAAGATCAGAACGGAAAGCAGGATCAGGATGCCCGCCAGCAGCCCCTTCAAACTGAGCAGATGCTCCCTGCCCTGCGCGCTCTGCTCTGCCCGCACCGGATGCATCGGGGTCTCCGGCTTCATGGTGCGGGTCAACTCGGCGGTATATTCTTTGGAAGAAAGTGCCTGATACAGCTGCGGCACAGTCTGGATACGCTCCATGACCTTGAGCCGCAGCCCCAGCTGCAATACATCGGAGACATAGGCCGGTACGGCAGGCTCTACGGTGCGTGCCCGGGGGTTAGAGTCCGACACCACGCGCTGAGCAGCGGGCATGGGTGCCTGCCCGCATACCATGCGGTAAAAGACGGCGGCAAGGCTGTACTCATCGGTGTAGCGCCCCTCAAACTCGGCGGTGGTGTACTGCTCCGGCGCGGAGTAGCCCTCGTACAGCTGCTCGTGCAGGCCGCTGCCTGCGGTGCGCAGACCCACGGTGGCATACCCGGCCAGACGGCACCGGCCATCTGCCATTACCCGGATATTCTCCGGGCAGATGCCGCGGTGCACCAGCCCTGCCTTGTGCATGGCTGCCACACCCTCAAACACCGGGCGCAGCATGGCGCAGGCATCCTCTGCCCGCACCGGGGCGGAGCGGTTTTCCAGCCACTGCTCCAGCGGGGTGCCGCCTAAATTTTCCAGCACCGCATACACGGTGTTGTTGGCTTCCACCACGTCCAGCACGGCCTCCAGACCGCTGGCGGGGGTAATGCGTTGGATGGCGCGGTACAGGTCTGCAAAGTCCATGCGGGTGGTCTTGAACAGCACTTCGCTGCCCTGCTTGGGGCGCAGGATGCAGTCCGCACCCCGCTCCGCAGACAGGGTGACGGGCAGGTACTCCTTGATGGTCACCCGGAAGCCGCCCAGGTTCTCCACGCCGCTGTACAACACGCCCTCGCCGTCCAGACTGCGCATCTCGCCCACGGTATAGCGCCCAGCCAGCACCGTGCCCACCGGCAGGCAGCCCGCCGGGTTGCAGCCCTCTAAGATCTTCCCGCAATGGGGGCAGACGGTCGCCGCAGGCGGCAGCTCCCCAATGCAGAACGGACACAGGCGTTTTTGCTCCATAGTGTTCTCTCCCCTTCCCAGCTTCTATACACTTTATTGTATCATAGTGTTCCCCGCCGTGCAAGCTATCCGCATTTTGGTGCACACGCAAAAAGACCGGGGCCCGCAGCCCAAAGGGCTGACAGGCTTCGGTCTTATAGGGTGCAAGGTTATTTCCTTATGCTGCGCTTAGTGGATGAACACAGGACCCAGCGGGTTTGTGATGGGGCTGACGTAACCGCCCAGCAGCTTGGGGATAGCAAGGCTGATGTCGGGGATGTAGGTCAGCAGCAGCAGTGCAACGAACATGCACAGGTAGAACGGCAGGGTTGCCTTGACCACTTTCTCCATGGGGCGCTTTGCAACGGCAGAGCCGATGAACAGAACGGAGCCAACGGGAGGAGTGAGCAGACCGATGCCGCAGTTCAGAACCACGATGATACCGAACTGGATGGGATCGATGCCGATGGAGGTGGCGATGGGCAGCAGGATGGGGGTAGCGATCAGGATGATGGGAGCCATATCCATGATCATGCCCAGCACCAGCAGGATCAGGTCGATGAGCAGCGCAATGATGTAGGGATTATCGGTGAGGTCGGTGATGGCGGTTGCTGCCAGATCAGGAACGTGCAGCATGGTCAGGCAGTTGCCGAACACTGCAGAGGTAGCGATCAGGATCAGCACGATGGACAGGGTGTTGACGCACTCGTCCAGAGCGTGCCACACGCCCTTCCAGTCCAGACCCTTATAGACGAACACGGAAACGAGCAGAGAGTAGATAACGGCGATAGCAGCGGACTCGGTAGCGGTAAACACACCGCCGACAACGCCGAACACCACGATGATAACAGCGGCCAGTGCCCAGATAGAAGTGCCCAGCTGCTTGACAAAAGCCTTGATGCTGAACGGATCGCCCTTGGGGTAGTTGCGCTTGACCGAGATGATGTAGGAGCCGATCATCAGCACGATAGCCAGCAGAGCGCCGGGCAGGTAGCCGGCCAGGAACAGGCTGCCCACGGAGATACCACCGGCGGTGGTAGCGTAGATGACCATGTTATGGCTGGGGGGAACCAGCAGACCCTCGCAGGAGGAGGTAATGGTAACAGCGGTGGAGAAGTCTGCGCCGTAGCCCTGATCCACCATCATGGGGATCATGATGGAACCGATGGAAGCGGTATCGGCGGAAGCAGAACCGGAAATGCCGCCGAAGAAGTAGGAAGCCACGATGTTGACCATGGCCATGCCGCCGCGCATCCAGCCCACGCAGGCGTCAGCCAGTGCGATCAGCTTTTCAGAGATGCCGCCGGAGCCCATGAGCACGCCCATGGTGATGAAGAACGGAACTGCCATCAGGCTGAAGGAAGAGATACCCTTGACCATCAGACGGCAGACGTCGGTCAGTGCCTGACCCTGCACCAGCATGCACAGCACGCTGGACAGACCAACGGCGTATGCAATGGGGAAGCGCAGGAAGATCATAACAAAGAAGCTGACAAGAAGGACAATGATCGCCAGTGTCTGAACTGTCATATTACATTTCCTCCTTTACAAAAAAGCTCTTGATATGGTTATACAGAGACTCGATCTCGAAGATGACCATGGCAACACCGGCCAGCGGCACCGGGAAGTACATCCAGAAGCGGCTCAGCCAAGGCATGGAAACATAGAAGCCACGGCCACCCAGCGTGGTGGCGTAGTTCCAGCCGACCGCCATCATCACCACACCAAGGACCATCACGGCCACGTCGGACAGAATGTCCAGCGCCTTGACCACTTTCTTGGGCAGGTACATATCAAAGGCAGTCATGCGGATGTGTGCGCCGCGGCGGATAGCCAGCGCAGCGCTCAGCACAGCCATGTAACTCATGCAGGTCAGAACGACCTCCTCAGACCAGGAGGGGTCCGGGATAAAGGGGACGTAACGGCCAATGACCGACATCGTGGTAATGAGGATATCTGCGATCAGCAGGATCTTGCAGATGAACAGAACCACCTTGTAGGTAATGTCGTACGCCGGTTTGATCTTATCCAGAGTGGTAAAGATTTTCGGCATAGAAATTCCTCCATATAAAAGCCCGGCGAAGCCTGCGGGCGTATTCCCGTGGGCCTCCGCCGGGCAATGTACTACTTAGATTGGATGGAAAGCCAGATTATGCCTTCATGTCCAGCAGCTTCTGGTACAGCTCAGCCTGATCAGAGGTGTTGTCCTTGATGACCTTAGCGCAAGCTTCCTGCCAGGGAGTCTTGTCGTCCACATCCACAACGTTGCAGCCGGAGGAGCGCAGCTCTTCCAGAACCTTGTTCTCAGCGGTCTCGGACAGATCAGCGTTGAACTTCTGGGTGTCGGCAGCAGCAGCCATAACAGCAGCCTGCTGGTTAGCGGTCAGCTTGCCCCATGCGTTGTCGGTGATGACGGCCTGCACAGCGCCCAGAGTGTGGCCGTCCAGAATCAGGTTGTTAGCAACCTCGGGGAAGGCGTTGGACTTGTAGTTTGCGATGGGCTGCTCAGCGCCATCCACAACGCCGGTCTGCAGTGCGCTGTACAGCTCGCCGAAAGCAACGACGGTGGGGTTAGCGCCCAGACCCTCGACCATGCCGTTCATAACGGGGTCGTTGGACACACGCAGCTTCATGCCCTTCAGGTCATCGATGGTTGCAACGGGCTTGACGGTGAAGAAGTGACGGAAGCCCTCCTCGCCGTAGAACAGGCCGCGAACGGGCAGGCCCAGCTCCTGGGGCTCGTTCAGGAACTCAGGAGCCAGATCGCTGTTGGCAAAGTTCCAGAAGTGAGCGCGGTTGTTGAAGGTGAAGGGGATGGACAGGAGCTTGGACTTGTTGCAGCCGTAGCTGGTCAGAGCAAAAGCAGAGATACGGCTGATATCAATGGAGGTAGAGCCGCCCAGGATAGCATCCAGAACGTCGTTCTCAGAGCCCAGAACACCGGAAGCCTGCACGTCAACGACCACAGAACCGCCGCTCAGCTCCTCGACCTTCTCCTTGAAGTGAGAACCGGTCTGACCAACGATGGTATCCAGCGGGTTGACTTCGGCGTAGACCAGAGTCACCTTGGGATCGTTGGCAGCAGCAGCTGCATCACCGGCAGCAGCAGAAGCAGAAGCTGCGGTAGAGGTGGAAGCAGCGGTAGAAGTGGAGCCGCTCTTGGAACCACCGCAGGCGGTCAGAGCAACAGCAGCGGTAGCTGCACCGGCAACGGCCATAAAGCTACGACGAGAGATCATTTTCATAGGAATCGTCCTCCTTAAATAATTGTGAACTTCTCCGGGCGCACAGGTGCCGGAGCTTTCGTTCATTGACTGTACACACTTTAGCAAATTTTCCGAAACGAAACAAGGGCTTTCAAAAAATGTCCTGTTTTTCGAAAGAATGTCAAGATTATTTTTGCCACAATGCACAATCGTCTTTCATTTTGTTTGTGCAACACTGCCGACTAGTTGGATACATTCCTGTATTTATGAGCAAAATAACACCCCAAGAAATGTCCGTCCGGGGCACTTCTCGGGGTGTTTTCTTCAGCTTTTCTGTATCCGGTCGATCAGTTCCTGCTGGGCAGAGAATTCATCGTACATGGGCTGCACCGCTGCGCGGAAGCGGGCTTTCTCGGCCTCGTCCAGCTCGGTGACGCAGATGCCTCGCTTGCGCATATTCTGCTCTGCGTTCGCCTCCCGTCGCGCCCAGAGCTCCCGCTCCTTCTGTGCGCTCTCCCGGGCGCAGGCGCGGATCACCTCTGGGAAGCTCTCGTCCAGCGCGGCAAGTTTTTCCATCACCGCCGGGCTGGCCAGCTGCACCTCCGGCACACGGGTGTGCTCGTCCTTCAGGAAAAAGGGCGCTACCTCGTAATGTCCCATCACCTCGTAGCTGGGCCAGTTGTTCTCTGCGCCATCGATCTCGGCGTTATGCAGGGCGGCATATACCTTGCTGTACACCACCTGCGCCGGCTTTGCGCCCAGTGCGGTGATCATGTCGCTCATCATGTCCGACTCCTGCACCCGGATGGTCAACCCCTGCAAGTCATCCAGCCCTGTCACCTTTTCTCGGGTGTAGAAGCTGCGCACACCGGCGTCGAACCACGAAAGCCCTACTAAATCCATCCCGTCCAGCATGGCCAGAAACTCATCGCCGATGCCGCCGTCCAGCACCCGCCACATCTGCTGGGCATCGCTGTACAAATAAGGCAGCTGCAATACACTGAGCTCTGGCTCGTACTCTGCCAGCTGGCTCAGAGACACGCGGGAAAAATCAACCCCGCCGAACTGCATCTGCTGGATGACGCTCTGCTCTGCGCCCAGCTCTGCCCCGCTGTAAACCAGCACCTTCACCCGGCCATCCGTGCGCTGTGCCACAAGTTCGGCAAAGGCCTTTGCTGCCTTGCTGGTAGGGTAGTCCTCCGGCTGGTTCTCCGCATAGCGCAGGATGAGCGGCTTCTCCTGCTGTGAAGAAGCAGGCTGTGCCGCACAGCCTGTAACTGCCAGTGCCGGGGCTGCTGTCAGCAGACGCAGCAGCTGACGGCGGGTCACAGCCGCGCCTCCCGGGCTGCCTTTGCCGCTTCCTTCCGATACTGGGTGGGGGTCATGCCGGTGCGCTTTTTAAAGGCGCGGGCAAAGTAGCTGGCATCCTCGTAGCCCACCATGGAGGCCACCTCCGCTGCGGAGCGGAAGGGGTCAGCCAGCAGTTCCTTGGCAGCATTGATGCTCAGCTCAGTCAAGCAGTCCAGAAAATTCATCTTCTGGTATTTTTTGAACTGTGCCGAAAGATACGCCGGGCTGATGTGCAAAATTTCGCTCACGCTGTCCAGCGAGAGGTCGGCCATATAGTTATCTTCCATATACTTGCGCACATGATCCATCACCAGTGCGTTGCGGTCGCTCTCCCCTTCCCCGGCGGGGTCGGTCTCCTGCTCCGAAGCGGTTTCCGGCTCTGGGGCTTCCGCAGCCAGCTCGGCCAAGCGGCGGCCGGCTTCGATCTGCCGGATGGCGCGGCGGATGGCGGCCTCGGTCTCGTCCGGGTCCACCGGCTTCAGCAGATAATCGCAGGCACCCAGATGCACCGCCTCGTGGGCGTACTGGAACAGGCTGTACGCCGTGATGAAGATCACCTTGCACTCCGGGCGCTGTTCCAGCACCGCGCGGGCGGCATCCAGGCCGTTCATGCCCGGCATCTCGATGTCCATCAAAATCAGGTCTGCTTCCCAGAGCACAGCGGTATCGGCGGCTTTGCGGCCATTTTCCGCCATCTCCACCGTCACCTCATGCTCGAACCGGCGCATGACGATATCCGCCAGCGCCTCCCGCTCCATCCTCTCGTCATCCGCGATCAACAGACGAATCATTCCTCAAATTCCTCCTCATTCTCCACCAGCGGCAGATACAGGATCACCGCAGTTCCCCGCCCCGGCCGGGAGCGCACCACCACCCGGCAGCGGGCATCCAGCAGCCGCAGGCGGGCGGCCACGTTATAAATACCGATATGTTCCCAGCGGGGTGCGGGCTGCTCCAATGCCATGCGCAGCTGCTGTAACTGCTCCGGCTCAATGCCCACGCCGTTGTCCAGCACCCGGATGCACAGCAGGCCTTTTTCCCGCAGGGGCACCATGCGGATGCGCACCACGCCGCCCTCTTCCTTGGGGCAGATGCCATGCTTGAAGGCGTTTTCCACGATAGGCTGCAAGATAAAGGACGGCACCATGGTCTCGGTCAGATCCAGCGAGTCCGAGAACGCCCACTCCATCTGCACCCGGTCGCCAAAGCGCACATGGTAGATGGAGTAGTACTCGTCTACAACGCGCACCTCCCGGGAGAGGGGCACCTGCTCATCGTTGCTCATCAGGCTGTAACGCAGCAGATGGGAAAGCGCCATGATGAGCGCCTGCGTGCGGTAGGCGGACTCTGTACCCGCCATCTGCTGGATGACGTTCAGGGTGTTGAACAGAAAATGCGGGTCGATCTGGCTGCGCAGCTGCTGCAACCGGCTGCGCTCCATGCGGTTCTGCAGTTCCAATGCCTCGGTCTTTTGGCGGTGCAGTTCCCGCTCGATCTCGTTTTTCTCCTGTAAGGTGTTCACCTGCTGCGCCATAGAGTGCTTCATGCGGTTGAAGGACTCTGCCAGCTGGCCGATCTCCGGCTGCTTGGGCAGCGGGATATCTGGGGTATCGAACTGGCTGCGGCTGATGGCGCGGGAAGCCACGATCATCTGAGAGACCGGGGTCAGCAGCCGCATGACCATCAGACCGGAGGCACAGCCCAGCGCCACGCACAGCGCCACCACCACGATCTGCATCAGGGCGATCCGCTCGCCCAGCTCCGAGATCTCGGTGTAAGTAGTCTGGGCGTCCAGAATCGAGGCTTTCAGCAGCTGCATGGTGTACTGGCTCAGATACCCGCCGCAGACCGAGACCTTGTTGTAGTACAGCTGGGATGCCTTTGCATCCTGTCCGCTGGTAAGGTAGCCTTCCAGCTCTTCCAGTAGGGTGTTGTAGCTGCCGTAGGTGGTCTCCACCGCGCCGTACAGCACCCACTGCTCATCACTGACGTTCTGCAAGCCGTCCATATTGGATCGGATGCGCCACAGCCATGCGTTACTGGTGGAGCAGGCTGCCTGAAGCTTTTCCAGCATTTCCTCGGTCTCGCCGTTTTCCCAGCGGTACGCTTCCAGAATGCTGATGGAGCTTTCCACACCGCCCTGAAAGCGGCTGATGGCATTAAAGTTGCTCATCTGGTCGTCCTGCACCTGCTGCACTGCCCGTGCCTGATAGCCGTTGAGGGCAAGCTGCAATGCAAAGGCAGCAAAAAATGCTGCCAAGCACAGCACCATGCGCTGCTTGAGTGTAACGCTGCGCTTCCAGTTGCGCTTTTCCATGCAAGGCTTCCCCCTTTTTTCGTTGGATAATATCTTATTTTACCACGCCTTGCGGGCGATTTGCAAGCCGGATGCACCGCCGCCGGTGCATCTTTTGCTTGCTTCTTGCCGGTAAATGTGGTACTATGCCCAAAAAGGAGGGTAACTTTATGACCCAGAATGTTTGCGTTTCCGTTCAGATGGACGAAAAGGGCTTTCGCGATTTTGCATCTTTCGACCTGCTGCGCCACAACAAGGGCTGGCAGCGTCCGGCGGTGTTCACCGCCATTCTGCTGGTGTGCGCCGGCATCTGCCTGAGCCAGATCGGCAAGCGGGAGGGTGCCGGGCTGCTGACCGCCGTGCTGGCCATTGTAGCTATCGGTCTGCCCGCCGTATACTTCGGCACCTTTTTTTCGAACCTCTCCAAGCAGATCAAAAAGCTGGGTCTGCCCCGCCCTTTCTACCGGCTGGAACTGGACGCTGCCGGGCTTTCGGTCTGGATGGCCGGTGAGCAAAACAAGGCCGAGCCCACCAACCGCTACACTTGGAACACCGTGTACTGCGCCTACCGCACCAAAGAGGCGGTGTACATCTATGTCCAGAAGAATCAGGCCTATCTGCTGAACGAGAGCATGGATGCCGCATGGAGCCTGCTGGGCAGCACCCTGCCCGCCGCCAGCCTGCACGACTGCCGGAAATAAGGCAGCGGAAAATCTATTTTTCTTTCGGGATCCCGGAGCGTCTGCGGACGCTCCGGGAGTCTACTTTTACATAACAATTTTTACAAAACAAAAACCCACGCTGCGGCAAAGCAAAAGCGCAGCGTGGGCACGGAAATAGCGTTATAAAGTTTTAGCGGGCAAGGGTGTACTTGTGCAGGGTCTTGCGCACTGCGCCGTTACCGGCGTACAGCTCCTTGACCATGCCCTCGATCTTTTCGCCCAGACCGACGGCATACAGATCCACACCGAACACATCGGCACGGCTGTACAGAGCCTTCAGGCAGCTGAAGTCCTGCTCGCCTTCCTTGACCTCCAAGGGGCTGACGATGGCCTGCAGCTCAGCCAGCAGCGGATCGGGAGAGATCTCGAAGGGCTGGCCGTTGTCGTCGATGCCCTTCAGGTAGCGGGCATAGCCTGCCAGCACCAGCGGGATCAGCACGAGATTGGACTTGTCCAGACCGCGCTCCTCGTAAGCCTTGATGGTCTCGCCGAAGCGGATAGCCAGCTTCTGAGAGGTATCGGTAGCGATACGCTGGGGAGCATCGGGCATGAAGGGGTTGGGCAGACGGCGGTTGATGACAGCGCCGATGAACTCATAGGGGTTCAGAACGCCGGGATCGACCACGACGGGCATAGCCTCGATATAGCCGATCTTCTGGATGAAGGAGCGCAGATCCTCGTCTGCCATCTCGGCAGAGATGAGGGTGTAGCCCAGCATGCAGCCATAGATGGACATGGCAGTGTGCAGGGGGTTCAGGCAGGTGCAGACCTTCATCTTCTCAATCTTGTCCACGGTCTCGCGGTCGCAGTACAGCACACCGCCCAGCTCCAGCGGAGGACGACCGTTGGTGTAGTGATCCTCGATGCACAGGTACTGGGTCTCCTCGGCGTTGACGAAGGGAGCGGTGAAGGTGTGCTTCTCGGTAACGATAGTGTAGTTATCCTCAAAGCCGTCCTTTGCCAGCATCTCCTGCACCTTTGCGTCCGGGCGCGGGGTGATCTTATCGATCATGCTCCAGGGGAAGGTGATCTTGGTCTCGTCCTGCACATAGGCCAGGAACTCTGCGGGCACCAGACCCTGCTCCACCCACTTTGCAGCGTAGGCGTGGACAGCGGTCTTGACCTTATCGCCGTTGTGAGAGCAGTTATCCATGCTCTGCACGGTCAGGGGCAGCTTACCGGCCTTGAAGCGCTCGTACAGCAGAGCGGTGACCTTGCCCATGGCCAGCACGGGGGTCAGGCCGCGCTCTAGGTCAGCGGGAGCAACGCCGTAGCCCTTCTCGGTGATGGTGAAGGAGATCATCTGCAGACTGGGGTTCTGGAAGATCTCCACCAGACGTGCCCAGTCAGCGCCGAAGGAGTAGTCAGCCTTCAGGCTTTCGGTGACGGAGGCGATGACCTTCTTCTCGATCTCGCCGGTGGACTTCAGGCAGACCAGCAGGCTCAGGTTATCGTAGGGCTGGTAAGCCTTGTCGATGATCTCGTAGTCAAAGCTCTCGGCCACGATGACGCCGCGGTCGTACTTGCCGCTGTTCAGTGCATCGTTCAACACGGCAGCGGGGAAAGCGCGGAAGATGTTGCCGGCGCCGAAGTGCACCCAAGTGGGCTCGGCGTGGGTCTTGGCCTTGACGGCCTCAATGTCGAATTTGGGCAGCTCGTAGCCCTTTTCTGCCCACTCGGCGGACAGATTGCCGTTTTTGATATCAGACAGCTTCATAATAATCAGCCCTTCTTTTCTTCATCCAGACGGTCCAGCAGATCCCAGATACCCAGCATATACTGGATGCCCAGAGCACGGTCATACTTGCCATAGCCGGGGCGGCAGTTGCCGGGGCCTTCCTCCCACAGCTGACGGCCGTGGTCGGGGCGGATGTAGCCCTCAAAGCCGCAGTCATGGTAAGCGCGCATCACCTCAATGATGCCGGTCTCGCCGCAGCAGTCGCGGTGCGCAGCCTCAGAGAAGTCGCCGTTGGGGAAGTGGTGGATGTTGCGGACGTGGCCGAAGGCAATGCGGTCGCAGTGCTTGCGGATGATCTCGGCACAGTTATTGTTGGGATTTGCGTTCAGGCTGCCGGTGCACAGGGTCAGGCAGTTGTACGGATCGTCCACCATCTTCAGGAAGCGGTCGATGCTGGGCTCGTCCACCAGCAGGCGGGGCAGGCCAAAGATATCCCAAGGGGGATCGTCCATGTGGATGGCCATCTTGATGTCACACTCGTGGCAGGTGGGCATCAGAGCCTCCAGGAAGTACTTCAGGTTCTCCCACAGCTTCTCCTTGGTGACAGGGGCGTAAGCCTTGAACAGCTCGTCCAGCTTTGCCATGCGCTCCGGCTCCCAGCCGGGGAAGGTCATGTTGTACTTCTCGGTGAAGGACATGATGTACTCAGCCATAGCCTTGTAGTCGCCCTTGATCTTGTCCTTCTCGTAGAACAGTGCGGTGGAGCCGTCGCCTACCGGGTGGAACAGGTCGGTGCGGGTCCAGTCGAAGATGGGCATGAAGTTATAGCAGATGACCTTGACGCCGAACTTGGACAGGTTGCGGATGCACTGCTTGTAGTTCTCGATATACTGGTCGCGGGTGGGCAGACCAATCTTGATGTCATCGTGGACGTTGACGGACTCGACGACATCCATATCAAAGCCGTAAGCGTGGATCTGGTCTGCAACCTTCTGGATCTCGTCGATTTCCCAGATCTCGCCGGGCATCTTGTTGTGCAGTGCCCAGACGATGCTGGTCACGCCGGGGATCTGCTTGATGTCGCTCAGGGTGACGGGGTCGTTGCCCTCGCCATACCAGCGCCAACCCATTTTCATAGGCATAGAGAAGTTCCTCCTGTCGTTATTTATCATGTGGCACGCGCAGTACGCCTGCACGCTCTTCTTGCTTATATTCTAATATATCAGTTTTAAAATAGCAATACGCACAATGCCATTTTTTTGTGTTTATTCTTGTATACTTTACACAAAAACGGCAAAATGCCAGTTTTTTAACAAGGTTTTTGGGCAGTGTGTTGCTCCCTTTCCAATCTTGTCCTGCTTTTCCGGCTGGTGCGGCTTTTTGACCGGTTTGCGCAAAAATATGCCCTGCTTCCGTTAAAAGTCCGTTCTGTGGTACATTTGCCCTGTTATACTGCAATTACACCGAGGGACGGCAGCGTCTCCCTCATCAACTGAAAAAGAGAGGCATACTATGAACGAAAGCAACTTTGTGGTAAAGACCATCTTCCACGCCTGCGGCAGCTCCGAGGTACTTACCGAGAACTATTTTGCCACCCGGAAGGAGGCCGAGGAATTCTGCGCCCTGACCGACTACGCCATGAAGCTGAACTACGGCGCAGAGCAGCAGCTGGTGACTACCGAGATCGTGGTGCTCTGACCTGCCCGACACAAAAAGCAGCCGGTTGACAATTCCTGTAAAAACCTTTATATTCAAGACACGCAGCGCTCCGCGAAAACTGCCGGGCGCACCATCTGGTTCTATATATAAAGGAGGATCCGCTATGGTTTCACCTGCCAAGTGCATCGCCGGGCGTTCTGTTGCCGATTGGATCGCGGCATACCCCGTGGTCTCCGACCTCTGTGCCCTGAAGGAGACTGCATGGACAAACCCGGACAAGCTGCCCTTTGCACAGGCTGCGGCTGCCTGCCCGCTGACGCTTTCCGACATTGAGGACGCCGCCGCACGGCTGGAGCGGTTTGCGCCCTATCTTGCCGCCGTCTTTCCCGAGACTGCTGCGACCGGCGGCATCATTGAGTCCCCTGTTCAGCCCATTCCCCGGATGCAGAAGGTGCTGGAAGAGCGCAGCGGCACCCGCATTGCCGGGCAGGTATGGGTCAAACTGGACAGTCATCTGCCCATTTCCGGCTCCATCAAGGCGCGGGGCGGCATTTACGAGGTGCTGAAAACCGCCGAGGACATTGCTCTGCACAGCGGGATGCTGCACCTTACCGACAACTACGCCGTGCTGGCAGAAGAGCGTTTCCGCAAGCTGTTCTCGCAGTATTCCATCGCGGTGGGCTCCACCGGCAATCTGGGGCTTTCCATCGGCATCATGAGCGCGAAGCTGGGCTTTCAGGTCACTGTACACATGTCCGCTGACGCGCGGCAGTGGAAGAAAGACCTGCTCCGCAGCCGGGGCGTCAAGGTGGTGGAGTATGCCTCCGATTACAGCATCGCCGTAACCGAGGGGCGCAAACTGGCGGCGGGTGACCCCTACTGCCATTTTGTGGATGACGAAAACTCCAAGACCCTCTTTCTGGGCTATGCCGTGGCTGCCCTGCGGCTGAAAAAGCAGCTGGACGCGCAGGGCGTCACCGTGGACGCGGAGCATCCCCTCTTCGCCTATCTGCCCTGCGGCGTGGGCGGTGGCCCCGGCGGCGTAGCCTTTGGCCTGAAGATGCTGTTCGGCGATGCCGCACATTGCTTCTTCGCCGAGCCCACCCACTCCCCCTGCATGATGCTGGGCATGGCTACCGGCGAAAACAGCAGCGTCTGCGTGCAGGACTTTGGCATCGATAACCGCACCGCCGCCGACGGTCTTGCCGTGGGGCGCGCCTCCGGCTTTGTGGGCGGGCTGATGCGCCCCTTTATGAGCGGCTGCTACACCCTGCAGGACGAGCGGATGTACACCCTTCTGGCGCAGCTGGCTGATGCCGAAGATCTTTACCTTGAACCCAGCGCTCTGGCGGGAATGTACGGCCCGGTGCTCACCCAGCCCGGGCAGCTGCTTGGCGCTTACACCGAAACCGCTCTGCCCGCCGGTGCGCTGGCAAACGCCACCCATCTGGTCTGGGCTACCGGCGGGAACATGGTCCCCCGGGAAGAAATGCAGCGCTACTACGCAAAAGGTAAGGCGCTGGCACAGGGGTGACCGTGTGTCATGTTTCGATTGCCGGTCGCATATTGACATTTTTACAAGCGTACGCTATACTGTACACGAAAGGAGTGCTTCTACGATGACCACTACAAATATCACGAATTTCCGTAAGAATGCCTTCGACTATGTAGAGCAGACCATTAAATACAACCAGCCCATCAACATCACCACCAAGGACGGCAATGCCGTACTGCTGTCTGAAGAAGATTACAGCGGCATCATGGAAACGCTGTATCTGGTCTCTGCACCGGGTATGCGCGAAAAGATTATGGACGGAATCGCCACGCCGCTTGAGGACTGTGTGGACGAAACGGCGGTGGAGTGGTAAATGTACAAGGTCGTTTACACCAAAACCGCCGCAAAGGACGTGCCAAAACTGAAGTCTGCCCATCTGGACGAAAAGGCAAGGGCGCTCATTGAAATCATTCGTGTTGATCCTTTCCAAAACCCGCCCCCGTACGAAAAGCTGGTGGGTGATCTGAACGGTGCATACAGCCGCCGCATCAACATCCAGCACCGCCTTGTTTATCAGGTCTATGAAAAAGAGCAGACCGTTAAGATTCTCAGTCTGTGGACGCACTATGAACGATAAATCTAATGGCACTTCTTCGGAAAATCCATCCTACGATGAGGATATGCGTGCAGAGTACGATTTTTCTGATGCCAGAAGGAACCCTTATCCGCACGACATACAAAAATAACAAACAAAAGCCGCCTTTCGTGCCTTGCGGCACAAAAAGCGGCTTTTTATCGTTTTATTTCAGGAGCAAAGAGCCTTGCGGAAGCTTATTCCGGCAGATCCTCTTCGTTCTCGAGAGAGTGCCAGACGTTCTGCACGTCGTCGTTATCTTCCAGAGAATCCAGCAGCTTGCCCATCTGCTTCAGCTGATCGGGGTCGGTCAGGCGGGTGGTGGTCATGGGCACCATGGCCAGATCGTCGGACAGGATCTCGTAGCCCTTCTCCTCCAGAGCCTTGACCACAGCGGAGTAGTTCTCGGGGTCGGTGGTGACCTCGGCTGCGTCCTCGCTGGCATCAAAGTCCTCGGCACCGGCATCCAGAGCATCCATCATGGCCTCGTCGGCGTCCTTATCCTCCAGAGAGATGTCGATGACACCCTTCTGGTTGAACAGGAAGGCCACACAGCCCATAGCGCCCAGATTGCCGCCGTTCTTATCGAAGTAGTGGCGCAGGTCGGCAGCGGTACGGTTGCGGTTGTCGGTCAGGGTCTCCACCATGACTGCCACGCCGCCGGGGCCGTAGCCCTCGTAGGTGATGGCCTCGAACTCGGTCTTGTCGCCGCCCTCGGCCTTCTTGATGATACGCTGGATGTTATCGTTGGGCACGCTCATGCGCTTTGCCTTGGCGATCAGATCTGCCAGCTTGCTGTTGGAAGCCGGGTTGGGGCCGCCGTCACGGACGGCAACGCTGATCTCGCGGCCGATCTTGGTAAAGACCTTGGCACGGGCGCCGTCAGTCTTTTCCTTCTTGCGCTTAATGTTGTTCCATTTGCTATGTCCAGACATGGGAAAGAGCCTCCTAAATTTATCGGTATCTCCGCCTGCGGGCAGACGGGCTGTGGTCGCCCGCTTGTGGCAGCACACAAAATCTAACTCTGTTATTTTATCACAATCCACCGGCGCGTTCAAGCCTGAAAAGCCCGATTTTCGCCCGGATGCGCGTAAATCTGCGGTTTACAGCAGCCGCAGTGCCTTGGGGTAGTGGTTTTTCACCCGCCCGCCGGACACCTTGCCGCCGCCCAGCGGCCAGCCGTCCACGGTCACGCAGCACCAGCCGTCCGCTGCCGTGCGGGCTTCCACCTCGCGGCCGGAGAGGTACTCGGTGCAGCGGCAGTCGGCAAGAGTCAGCTGCTCACAGTTCGTGCACAGGCTGCCAAAGGCCGTAAACAGATGGTGCTCCGGCACAAAGCGCCCCTTCTGCACACTGCCCACGAACACCCCCGCCCGCAGCACATGAAGTCCCGTCTGCGGGAAGGCCACCGGCAGCAGCACGCCGCCGCCGTGCACCACGGCCGGACGCTGCGCCAGCGCGGGGAAGTACTGCCGGGCAAACTCCTGCCATGCGGCAAGGCTCTGCGCCGGGGTGGCCTCCCCTGCCCCGGTATCCCGGGTGCGGCGGCTCGTGCCCTGCACGGCGTCCCGGCAGGCGCGACTGTCCGCGCGGCGTGCGCTGCGGGCATCTGCCGCCTTGGCAGGTTTTGCAGCCTTGCCCTTGCTCTTTTTGCCCGCTTCCGCAGCAGCGGCAAGCCAAAGCTGTTCTTCCGGGGTGTATTCTCCCTCCGGCAGCAGGGTGCGGGGCGTGCCGGCCTTGACCAGTCTGGCCATAAAATGCCCCTCGCCGCCCTGACAGGGCCAGATGCGGCGCACCTTGCTTACATCCAGCGGCAGACCGCCGGTGCGGTTATCTTCGCCTGCGCTGCCAAAGGTGTAGTCCACGTTGCCCAGCACATCTGCCAGTGCAAACTCCGGGTGGCGCTGCAAAAAGGCCGCCACCTGTCCTTCGTCCTCCTCCGGCGCAAAGGTGCAGGTAGAGTACACCAGCTGCCCGCCGGGAGCCAGTGCCGCCGCCGCGCAATCCAGTATCTGCGCGCCCAGCTCTGCGCACTGCTTTACCAGTGCCACGCAGTGCTGCTGCAGCGCTACCGGCTCCTTGCGGAACATTCCCTCGCCGGAACAGGGCGCATCCACCAGCACCCGGTCAAAAAACTCCGGCAGTGCCTCGGCAATGCGGGCAGGGGTCTCGTTGAGCACCACGGCGTTGGAAACGCCCATGCGCTCAAGGTTGCTTTTTAAAATCTCGGCACGCGCAGCCACATACTCGTTGCTTACCAGCACACCGCGTCCCTGCAATGCCGCCGCCAGCTGGCTGCTTTTGCCACCGGGCGCGGCGCACAGATCCAGCACCCGCATCCCGGGCTGTACCCCCAGCAGCGGCGCAGCCGAGGAGGCCGAGGGCTCCTGCGAGTAGAACACCCCCGCATGGTGGTACGGATGCCGTCCGGGCTTAAAGTCCGGCTGATGCACCACAAAAGCCGCCTTGCAGAAGGGCGAGGGTTCCAGCGGGAAATCTGCCCTCTGCGCAAACTGCTCCGGTGTGGTGCGCAGCGCCGACACGGTGACTCCGCGCTCTGCCGTCTGCTGCGGGGCGGCATACAGCTGCTCGTACCGCTGGCCCAGCAGGGCACGTTCCCGCTGCTCAAAATATTCCGTAGGCATATTCTTTTCCTCCCATGGGATGTATAAAGCCGCCGGCTGCGGCCACACTATGGACTGTGAGGGCGACCCCGCCCCCACAGCAACGACCGAAAGGAGCATTCACACCATGGAAAACCGTAGTGAGAACCGCAGTACCAATTGCAAGAACCAGACCTCCAACCGTACCAGCAACAAGACCACCAACAGCGCCACCAACGAGCACAAGCACCCCAACCAGTACACCAAGGGTGCCGATGACGAGAGCGCCAAAAACTCCACCAACAGCCGTTCCACCAACGCAAAAAACAGCCGCTGATGGCGTAAGCAGCATCTGACGGACCACAGATGCCAACAAGCAAAGCCCGCTGCCCTCCACCACTGGTTTCCAGTGTGGAAAGCAGCGGGCTTTCGCATTCTTATTTCTGGTCAGGTTCAAACTGCTGCCACAGCACCTCAAACAGCTGGTGCACACGCTCCAGCTGTCCGTTCAGGTACAGCCAGCCCAGCAGGCACTCGAAGCCGGTGGAGGCACGGTATTCCTCCGGGGAGGCATGCTTGGCGACACTGGCCTTGCTGGCGTTGCGGCCGCGCTTGAACACGGCCAACTCGTCCTCGGTGAACAGCGGCTCCAGCAGCTGCTGTTCCCGGAACTGCGCCTTGGCAGATACATACTTGACCTTTTCGGCGTTCAGCTTTCCGGCTGAAAGGCGGTGGTGCTCCACCAGACGCTGGCGCACCAGCAGCTCCAGCACGCTGTCCCCTACAAAGGCCAGCGCAAGCGGGCTGAGCTCCCGCGGGTCGATCTTTTCTGATTCGTTCATGCTGCTTTATCCTTAGAAGATATAGTCGAACTGATACTCGCCGATAAGGATGGTATCGTTTTCTTCCACGCCCTTCTGCACCAGCGCGTCCAGAATGCCGCTCTCGCCCAGCTGACGCTGGAAGAACTGCAGGCTCTCGTAGTCGTCCACGTTGCTGCCGGCCAGAATATACTCCAGCCACGGGGCATCCACACTCCACACATGGGCTTCCATGCGCTGGATGGTGAAGTCGCGGCCATTCTTCTTAGCCTCCGGCTTTTTGTACTCGGGAGTGAACACCGGCACCTGCGGGATATCCTTGAGGCGGTTGTACACGAGCCCCGGCAGCTGCTTGACGCCCTGCATGGTGGCGGCAGAGATAGGCACAAAGGTCAGACCCTTGCCCTCCACATACTGGCGGAAGGTCTCGATCTGCTCCTCGGTGGCAAGGTCGCACTTGTTGCCCACCACGATCTGCGGACGCTCGGCCAGCACGGGGCTGAACTTGGCCAGCTCCTCGTTGATCTTTTCAAAGTCCTCGATGGGATCACGGCACTCGCTGCCGGAAACGTCAACGACGTGCAGCAGCAGACGGCAGCGCTCCACATGGCGCAGGAAATCGTGACCCAGACCGACGCCCTCGCTGGCACCCTCGATCAGGCCGGGAATGTCGGCGCAGACAAAGCTTGCGCCCTCGCCCACCGACACAACGCCCAGCGTGGGCACAAGGGTGGTAAAGTGGTAGTTTGCGATCTTGGGCTTAGCCGCGCTGATGGTGGAGATGAGGGTGGACTTACCCACGTTGGGGAAGCCGATCAGGCCCACGTCTGCAATCAGCTTCAGCTCCAAGGTCACCTGCAGATCCTCGCCGGGCATACCGGGCTTTGCAAACTTGGGGATCTGGCGGGTGGGGGTGGCAAAGTGTGCGTTGCCGTAGCCGCCGCGGCCGCCCTTAGCAATGGTGACCGGGGTGTGGTCGGACAGGTCTGCGATGACAAGGCCGCTCTCTGCGTCCTTGATCACAGTGCCCAGCGGCACCTTGATGACCAGATTTTCGGCATTTTTGCCGTGGCACAGGCTCGCGCCGCCCTTGCCGCCCTCCGGGGCCACATACTTGCGCTTATAGCGGAAATCCATCAGGGTGGACAGATGGTCGTCCGCCACAAAGATGATGTCGCCGCCCCGTCCGCCGTCGCCGCCGTCCGGGCCGCCTGCGGCCACGAATTTTTCGCGGTGGAAGCTCACCGCGCCATCGCCGCCCTTGCCCGCATGGAGCCATATCGTGGCGATGTCGATAAAGTTAGTCTGTGCTGCCATACAGCCCCTCCTTAGCTTTATAGGCCTTTGCGTTTCAGCGCCCTCATCCGGCACTTCGTGCCACCTTCCCCCGACCGGGGGAAGGCTTGCAAAAAGCGCTACACGAACGCATAGCCTTATTTCATCAAAAAGAGCCGGGCCACGAGGGTCCGGCTCTACGATTGCAGTTATTCAGAAAGAAGTTACTGCTTAACGCTGCACTTCTTGCCGCTCTTGCCCACGCGCTCGAAACGGACGGTGCCGTCCACCAGAGCAAACAGGGTGTCATCGCTGCCCTTGCCAACGTTCTCACCCGGCATGATGTGGGTGCCACGCTGACGAACCAGGATGTTGCCGGCCAGAACGAACTGACCGTCTGCACGCTTGGTGCCCAGACGCTGTGCTGCGGAATCGCGGCCGTTCTTGGTGCTGCCTACGCCCTTTTTATGTGCCATTGTAATTTACCTCCTTAGCCGTTGATCGCAGTGATCTCAACCTTGGTGTAGGGCTGACGATGGCCCATACGGCGAGCACTGTGCTTCTTTGCGCGATAGGTGATGATGTTCAGCTTCTTGCCCTTGCCATTCTTGATGACCTTGGCAGAAACGGTAGCACCCTCAACAACAGGAGCGCCAACCTTCACAGAACCCTCCTCGCCAATAGCGAGAACCTGATCAAACTTCACTTCGGAGTCGGCCTCAACGTCCAGCTTTTCGATGTAGACGATGTCGCCCTGCTCCACGCGGTACTGCTTACCGCCGGTAACAATGATTGCGTACATTTTGTTCATTCCTTTTCGTTGTACTCGCTGGTCGTAAAGGCAGACCCTTACAGCGGGCCATTTCAGGCGCCCACACCATGCGGCTAGAATATTATAGCAAAAACCAAGCCGGATTGCAAGAGGAAATTTCCCTTTTTGCGCAGATTTTTACGCTTTTTTCTGCCCGGCCTGTTCTATGGCGGCTTTCACCTGCGCATTATAGGCCTCAGTCTTTTCCAAAAACAGCTTGCGCGGGCTGGAGGCCAGCAGCTGGGTATCCTTACCCGCAAAGGAGATGGGGCCGTCCAGCTTCTTTTGAGCCGCCTTGTTCTCGGCGTTCAGCGCCAGCGGCACAAACAGGGGCTTGTCCTTGAGCTTGCGGGTAAAGTACACCTCTGCTGCAATGCCCGCCACCACGGCGATGCCTGCCATCAGCTGGGATGCCCGCAGCCCGATGGAGGGCACCAGCATCAGGCTGTCGGTGCGCAGACCCTCGATCCAGAAACGGCCTGCGCCGTACCAGATCAGATACCGCAGGGTGATGTCGCCGTTGAACTTGCGCTTTTTGATGTAGCGGAACAGCAGGAAGAAGCCCACAAAGCACCAGATGCTCTCGTACAAAAAGGTGGGGTGCACCGGCAGGTTGGGGTCGATGATCACACCCTTGGGTACCGTGACCGTGCTGCTCATCAGGTAAGCGCGGGTGGCCTCGCTGTACATTCCCCACGGCAGGGTGGTGTTGCAGCCAAAGGCCTCCTGATTGAAAAAGTTGCCCCAGCGGCCGCAGCCCTGCCCGATAAGAAAGCCCATAGCAGTCAGGTCGAACATGGGCAGCACCGGCACGCCCCGCCACTTGCAGGCCAGACCGCCGAACAAAAAGCCACCGATGATGCCGCCGTAGATGGCAAGGCCGCCATCCCGGATGGCGATCATCTCCCAGATGCTCTCGTATTTAAAAGGTGCCATAGCCACATAGTAGGCGCGAGCGCTGATGATGCCCAGCACTACGCCGATGAGGATGACGTCCACCATGCTGTCCGGGTCTACGCCAAATTCCAGACTGTGCCGGAAGGCAAAGACCAGTGCCAGACACAGACCCACTGCGATGCACACGCCGTACCAGTAGATGCTGACCCCGCCGATGGTAAAAGCCACGCGGTTCAGGTGAAAACTCAGTCCCAGACCCGGGAACTGTACCAGATTTGTCATTCTTCTTCCTCCTCGTCCTCTTCTGCCGCCTGCGCCGTGCCGTCCGGCTGAATGTACATGGTAGCCATGCGGTCGGTGCACAGGATGTGCTGCAGGGCAGCATCCGCATCCTCTGCGGTCAACCCGGCCAGCATGGAGATCTGCTGTGCCACCGTCTGGCCGCTGAGGGCAAAGTCTGCCATCTGGCTGGCCGAGTCCTCCACGTTTTCCAGATTTTCGATCAGCTGGCCGTATTTTTCGTTCTTGCACAGGGTAAACACTTCCCTGTCCACACCGGCGGCGCGCACCCGGGCGATCTCGTCCAGCAGTAGCTGCCGCACGGTGTCCGGCACATCGCTCTCGCCGGTGAACAGGATACAGCAGCAGCCGTCCACCCGCAGCACCTCGCCGCCAAAGCCGGGGTTCACAAGACCCTCGTCGTACAGGCGGCGGTACAAGGGCGACATCCCGCCCACGACGCAGCTGAGCACAAGGTCGTACAGCGCCTCGGTGCGCAGATCGTCCGCAGGCAGCGGCTCTTCCTTAAAGCCTACGCCGAAGCAGGGCTTGGAAACCGGCATGGTCAGCGTTTTTTCCGTAGCGGCAAGGGTCATAGGCTCCGTGGCCCACAGCCGCTGCACCTTTTCTGCCGGGCGGGGCTCCATCAGGCCGTGCCGCTTGCAGGCGGCAAGGATCTGTTCCATAGTGGTGTTGCCGGCCGCAGCCAGCACCATATTGCCCGGGGCATAAAAGGCCTTGCAGCTGTCGTACAGCATGGCGGGCGTGATCTCGGCAATGCTTTCCACCGTGCCCGCGATGTCGCTGCGGATGGGGTGGCTGTGGTACAGACACTCGAACAGGCCGGTGATGAGCCGCCAGTCCGGGCTGTCGTCGTACATTTTGATCTCCTGCCCGATGATGCCCTGTTCTTTTGCAATGGTCTGCTCGGTAAAGTAGGGGTGACCTACCATACCCAGCAGCACGTCCAGACTTTCGTCCAGCTGCTGGGTAGCCGTGAACAGGTAGCAGGTGCGGTCAAAGCTGGTAAAGGCGTTGGCGTTGGCACCCGTCTTTGCGTACTTGGCAAAGGCGTCGCCGTCCTCGTCTTCGAACATTTTGTGCTCCAGAAAATGCGCCACGCCTGCCGGCAGATGCACCGTTTGCCCGTTCAGGCAGAAATCCCGGTCGATAGAGCCGAACTTTGTGGCATAGATCACATGGGTGCTGGAATACCCCGGCATGGAGCGCACCAGCACCGTCAGGCCGGAGGGCAGGGTCTGCCACTGGTCGGCCACGGTCTTTTCCAGCAGGGTCTGGTTATTCTGCGGCATGGGCAGTATCCTCCTTTGTAAGCAGATAGCTGACCGAAAGGGTCAGGCGGCGCAGGATATCCCGCACCTCGTCCTTGGTCACGGCACGCAGGGCATTCCGTGCCTGCTCCGGGCTCTGAATAGGCGCAGCGCTGTTGGCACCGGCGCGCAGCACCTCGATGTAGTACCAGCTCTCGATGCCGCCAAGACTGTCCTCTACCCCGTTCATACCGCTGAGCAAACCCCGGCGGCAATCCTCAAATTCTTCGTCGGTAATGGGACCGGTGCACAGGTCGGCAAGCTCTTTCAGAATCGCCTGCTCTGCGCGGGCGGCATCGGCGTGCTCCACGCCGCTGTTCACCGCCATGCTGCCGGTAAAGCTCTGGAAGGAGGAGGAGCAGTAGTAGCACAGATGGTCCCGTTCCCGCACATTGAGGAACAGGCGGCTGGTCACGCTGCCGCCGTACAGTGCCATGGCAAGGCGCACCGCTGCCAGCTGCTGCGGCTGCATGGGCTGCCCCAGCGTGAACAGCATACACAGCTTTGCCTGCACCATATCGTAGTTTTCGGTCTTGTGCACCGGTGCAATGGCGGGCATGGCCATGTTTTCCACCAGCGGCAGCGGGGCGCGGTCGATGCAGGCAAGCTCTGCCAGCAAAGCGTCCCGGATAGCGGCGGTCTGGGCGGCGTCACAGCCCAGCACCAGCAGCTCGATGTTGGCGGTGCGCAGCATCTGCCGGTAGGCATCGGTCAGCACAGCCGGGGTAAGACCGTCCACCTCTTCCAGATAGCCCTCCTGCCGCACGCCTGCCGGGCTGTCACCAAAAAATTCCCGGTTAGCCTGATGCAGGCAGTAGATGCGTTTATCGTTGATCTCGTCCTCAAGGCCCTTTTTCAGCATCTGCTTTTCAATGCTGACGGCCTGCGGGTCAAAACAGCCGTCCACAAAATACGGATGGAAGGCCGCACCCAGCGCGATTTTGGTATACTCGGCGGTCAGCGCCTCACCCTCCAGCGCAAAGGCATCCTTGATGCCGGTCACGCTAACGCAGAGGTTGTGGTTGCAGCCCATAGGGCGGGCGTCCACGGTCAGGTCTGCACCGTAGAGCTTTGCCAGCTTTTTGGTCAGCTGGGTCATATCCGGGCAGTCCGCATAGCCGCGTTCCATCACCAGCGGCAAAAGCGCATGGGCAGTGGCCGTTTTGCGCTCTGCCGGGAAGGCAAAGTGGATGCTGATGCGACAGCGGTTGAATTTAGAAGCCGGGTCGCAGGAAAGATGCACGCCCGGTGCAATGAGAGTACGTTCCAATGATAGTTCCCTTCTCTCTGTGCCGCAGCACAGAGCATTTGATTCAGTCTGCCCGCTGCAGGGCGATGAACTCTTCCAAGCTCAGGCCGCTGGCGCGGATGGCAAGGGCGTTTTCCACCCCCACATAGCGCCAGTGCCACGGCTCGAACACGATGCCGGTGGCGGCCTGCCTGTCCTGCGGGTAGCGCAGGATAAAGCCGTATTCCGCCGCGTAGGCCGTAAGCCATTCGTAGGCGCGGGTCTCGGCAAAGCTGGTATTCTGCTGCGGGGCGTCCGCACTGAGGATATCTGCCGCGTAGCCGGTGCCGTGCTCGTTGGCGTTGGCGGCGGGCTGGATGGAAGCCGCCAGACGGGCGGCGGCTTCTTCGCTCTTGCGCTTATCGCGGTAGGTCTGCACCCGGGCTTCATAAGCAGCCTGCCGGGTGTCGGCGTCCTGATAACCGGCCACAAGGGTCAGGCTGATGCCGTCTGCCTGCGCGGCGGCGGCCATACTGCGGTACTGCATGGCGGCTTCCGCTTCCAGCTGCTGGCCGGTAGCTTCGTCGGCGGTATCCAGCAGCGGGGCAGGCTCAGCAGCATAGGGCAGGTTGGCGTTCACCAACGTAAGCCGCGCGTCTGCGGCGTCGAATACGTAATCCGTGCCGTCGTACACGCTGGCTGCAAACACCTTTGGCCCGGCCAGCAGGCCGTGCACCTTGGGCAACAGCCACAGGATGCCGCCGGTCAGCAGCGCCACCACCACCGCGCAGCCGGCCAGAAACAGCACCCAGTTGCGGGCCAGCCGCAGCATTTTGCGGCGCTTCCATTGTTGATAGGTCAGGCGCTTATCAGCAGGCGCTCTGGAGGTACGGGTGGATTCACTCATGCGGCGGGGCTCCTTTTCGGCATAGTTGCAGCGCCGGTGCGCCGCACAGATTCAAACTATATTATACACCCCTTTGCAATTTGTGTAAACGCCGCCGTGTGTAAAAAAATTATGACCCGCCCGCCCCCGGCAGGGAGCAGACAGGCCATAACCAAAAATTTTACGCAGATCAGTCAAACAGCATATCGTGGATGGCGCCGACAGCCTTGTCGGCGTCTGCACGGTCGATGATGCAGGAGATCTTGATCTCGCTGGTGGAGATCATCTTGATGTTGATATTGTTGTTGGACAGTGCCTCGAACATCTTGGAAGCAACGCCGCTGTGGCTCTGCATACCAGCACCCACGATGGAGACCTTGGCGCAGGTGGTGTCCACACTGACATCGCTGAAGTGTGCGCTTTCTTTCAGCACACGCATGGCCACCTCGGCTTCGCCCTCGGCACAGGTAAAGCTGATGTCCTTCTTGCCGTCGCGGCCGGTGGACTGCAGGATGATGTCCACATTGATGTTCTTCTGTGCCAGCAGACCAAAGATCTTAAAGCTCATGCCCGGCTCATCGGGAACGTTGAGAATCGTGATAACAGCAACATCGGTGTCCTTGGCAACACCCTTGATCAGCATACCTTCCATGTCCTTTGTAACCTCCTTAACCACCGTACCCGGGATGGGGTTCAGGCTGGAGAGCACCTCCAGCTCCACATTGTACTTTTTGGCCAGCTCCACGCTGCGGTTGTTCAGCACCTGTGCGCCCAGAGATGCCAGCTCCAGCATCTCGTCAAAGGTGATCTCCTCCAGTTTGCGGGTGTTGCGCACCTTGCGCGGGTCGGCGGTGTAAACGCCCTCCACATCCGTGTAGATCTGGCAGCGGTCAGCGTGCAGAGCAGCAGCAATCGCCACAGCACTGGTGTCGGAGCCGCCGCGTCCCAGCGTGGTGATATCGTCCAGCTTGTTCAAGCCCTGAAAGCCTGCCACCACCACCACACGGTTGCGCTCCAGCTCGGAGGAGATCCGCTCGGTCTCCAGCCGGGTGATGCGCGCCTTGGTGTAGGCACGGTCGGTGCGGAAGCCCGCCTGCCAGCCGGTCAGGCTGATGGCATGGCAGCCCAGCTCGTTCAGCGCCATGGCCAGCAGTGCGATGCTGATCTGCTCGCCGGAGGCCAGCAGCATATCCATCTCACGCGCCGAGGGGTTATGGGTGATCTCCCCTGCCTTGGCGATCAGGTCATCGGTGGTGTCGCCCTGTGCGGAAACCACCACCACTACGTCATTGCCCGCGTTGTGGGTGTTGGCCACGATCCGCGCAACGTTGAAGATACGATCACGGTCCTTTACGGAAGAACCGCCGAATTTCTGTACGATCAACGCCATATCTTGTCACTCTCCTCTTTACGCCCCGCGTTTGCGGGGGCTTGCCGGGCGGAAGCGTTCTTGCACTTCCCTTACCCGTTTATCATTCCACGGTCGCGCCAGTGTTATCGGCATCCAGCTGCAACAGTGTAAATGCTTCACATCCGTCCAGACCTTCCAGCAGCTCCAGACCCTTTTCCAGCTTGGAATAGAACTTTTCGGCCTCGGCCTTTTCGGCCACAGCCATGACCGTGCTGCCTGCACCGGACACATACACAGCCTTTGCGCCGCACAGACGCGCCATATCGAACACCTCGCGGGAGCCGGGCATCAGGGGCATCCGGTACTGCTGGTGCAGCTTATCCTCGGTGGCAATAGCCAGCAGGTCGTGCCGTCCCTCGCAAAAGGCTGCGGGCACCAGCGCCGCACGGGACAGGTTATACACCGCGTCCTTATGGGATACCTCCTTGGGCAGGGCAGCGCGGGCTGCCTCGGTCAGCAGCTTGTAGTCCGGCACGATGGCGGCAAAGCAGAGACTTTCATCCACATTCCGCTTGACCGAATACACCTTGCCGTCCTCAAACACGCTGCTGGTCAGGCCGCCCAGCAGGGCCGGAGCCACGTTATCGGGGTGTCCCTCGATAGCAGTTGCCAGCGTGAGCAGTTCCTGCGTGTTGAGCACATCGCCCAGCATCCGGTTGGCGCCCAGCAGGCCTGCAATGATGCAGGCCGAAGAAGAGCCCAGACCCCTCGCCATGGGGATGGGGTTCGTCTGGGTGATCTTGAGGGGCGGGATCTGCTTGCCAACTTTTTCGAACAGACCCTTGGCGGAGCGGTACACGAGATTCGACTCGCCCCGGGGGATGCGGGTGCCATCCGACGCCGAGATCTCCAGCACCTCGCTATCCTCAAAGGTGACTGTGTTGTACAGGGTAACTGCCAGACCCAGCGCATCGAAGCCGGAGCCTACGTTGGCGCTGGTGGCAGGGACCGAAACCTTGATCTTCATTGCCGCAGTTCCTTTCCGTTACACTTCCTCGGGCAGGCGCTTGAGCACCAGCTTCACGCTGCCGCCCACGGCCTCCACCTTGCGCGCGGCCTCGGCCAGCGCACGCTCGTCGGCGCGCTCCACAAAGTAGGCGCAGCCCTCGTACCGCTCATCCACCACCTTGCCGTAGCCGTAGATGGCTTCCACCACAGCGGGTGCAATGCCCGCCACACGCACATAATATGCAGCGGGAGCCGGGTCGGTGAGCATGCCGTCCACCGGGTCCGCAGGCTGCCAGAACAGGCTGTCGTGCACCTGTGCGCCGTTTTTCAGGGCATCCACAACATCTGCCACCACAGCGCTGGCGGTGGGCAGCTTGCCTGCGCCCTTGCCGTAGAACACCACATCGCCCAGCATATCGCCCTTGACCAGCACCGCGTTGAAAACATCGTCCACGCTGGCCAGCTGGTTTGCCTTGGGTACCAGACACGGCTCTACACCGGCGGCCACGCTGCCATCCTTGCCAAGCTTCATCCATGCGATCAGCTTGATGACGCAGCCCAGCTTTTCGGCGCTGGCCACATCGGCGGCGGTAATGGCCCGGATGCCACGGGTGGGAATGTTCTGGGGGTAGATCTGGTGGCCGCACACCATAGAGGACAGGATGGCGATCTTGCGGCAGGCGTCGCGGCCGTCCACGTCATCGCTGGGGTCCTTAGTTTCGGCGTAGCCCAGCTCCTGCGCAATGTGCAGCGCATCCTCAAAGTCAAGGCCCTCCCGCACCATCTTGGTGAGCATGAAGTTGGTGGTGCCGTTCACGATGCCCTCCACCTCGGTGATGACGTTAGCCGCCAGGCACTGGTGCATGGGGGTGATGATGGGCGTACCACCGCCCACAGAGGCTTCGAACAGGAAAGCACAGTCGTGCTCCTTGGCCAGTGCCAGCAGCTCTGCGCCGTAGGTTGCCACCATCTCCTTGTTGGAGGTGCACACGCTGCGGCCGCTCTCCAGACACGCCTTGACGTAGGGGTAGGCAAAGCGGGTGCCGCCGATGGTTTCCACCACCACCCGGATCTCCGGATCCTGCAGGATCACGTCAATGCTCTTCACCACCAAAGGCTCCACCGGGTTGCCGGTAAAGTCCTTCGGGTCCAGAATGTACTTTACCTCCACCGGTTCGCCAGCCCGGCGGGAGACACTTGCAGCATTGCGGCACAGCACCTCGTATACGCCGCTGCCCACCGTGCCAAAACCCAGAATTGCAATTTTAGCCATACTCTCTTTCCCTCGTTTCCTGTTTTGTTACAGGTTATACCCACAGCGCACACCCACGACCATGCGCTGGCGCGAAAGCTTTTCGGTCAATTCCTCCGGGGACATCTGCATGGTATCGGTGCGGATGGTGACCGCCACCAGCGCAGCCCCGTTTTCCGGGGTGGACTGGTTGATGGTCACGATGCTGGCACCTGCGGCGCTGATACCAGCCAGAAGGCTTTGCAGCGCGCCGGTCTCGTCCCGCAGGGTGGCCATGACCGTGATGACCTCACGACCATTCTCGGAATCAAAGATACAATCCTTATACTTATAAAATGCGCTGCGCGAAAGCTCTACCGCACGGGTCGCAGCCGAAATGCTGCGGGCTTCTCCGCTAGCCAGCAGCTCCTTGGCGCGTACTACCTTGAGAAAGACCTCCGGCAGCACCTGCGCATCCACCAGATAAAAACGGCGTTCCAACTTGTTCACCTCTCAAACACAAGTGTTCTTGCAGAAAATATAATAGCATCCGAACCCCTGCAATGCAAGAGCCCGGATGCTATTTTGTCACTTTGTCCAGTTTTGTCTTGTAAAGTGCGCCCTGTCCTTGCCGGATTTTTCAGCAAAGGGGCGAAAAAGTACGATTTTTACCCTTATTCCGTATCCAGCGCACCGGTATCGGTGGGGATGACCGGCTGGGTGGGCACTTCACCGTCTGTGTTCTCGGTAGGGGCAGCAGCCTGCGGGGCTGCGTGGGAGTAGGTGCAGGTATCGGGCAGGTCATCGGCGCGGTAGTAGCCCACGGCAGTGCTCGGGCAGCCCGCACCGGCCAGCAGGCCGCTCTGGGTGCAGTAGCGGCGCTCCACCACGCCTGCGGAGGTGGGGAATGCCTTATAGGGCAGGTCTGCCTGTGCCTGCTCCATCAGTGCCTTCCACGCGGTCACACAGGTGCGGGTCTTGGCCTGCTGCTTGGACAGGGTCTTGGTCATATCGTAAGGTGCATCGTAACCCCACCACACAGCGGTGACATAGTAGGGCGTGCCGCCCACGAACCACAGATCCTTTTCGTCGCTGGCAGTACCGGTCTTACCAAAGGCTTCCATGCCGTTGGAGTTGGGGTAGCGGCCGCTGGCAGTACCCACACTGGAGAACAGAACGTTCTTCAGCAGACGGTTCATGACATAAGCGGTATCGGGGGTCAGCGCCTGATAGCTGGTGGCGTTGTTTTCCAGATAGATGTTGCCGTCCCGATCCAGCACACGGGTGTACAGGTGCGGGGTGGTGTACTCGCCATCATAGAAGATCTGGAAGGCTGCGGCCAGTGCCATGGGGGTAACGCCCTTGGTCTGGCTGCCCATGACCATCTGCGCCAGACCCACGTCGTTGGTGGGGTCCAGCGTATTCAGCTGCAAGGTGTTGTAGACGAAGTTGAAGATATTGCTTGCGCCCACAAGGTCGCCCACACGCACCGCGATGGTATTCAGCGAGCGGGCAAGGCCGTTCCACAGCGGGAGATCGCTGCCATCACCGTAGTTGCCGCCGTAGTTGCGCGGCCAGCTGCGCCATGCGTTGGGGTAAGCGCGGAGCTGCTTGTCGGAGAGACCCATCAGGCCGTTCTTGCGGCAATAATCCTCGTCCCGGATGATCATATCCTGCTTCTGGTACAGGGGGGAGTTGTTGAGCATGGTGGACCAGTTGACCAGACCATACTCAATGCCCAGCGCATAAGCGCCGATAGGCTTGATGGTAGAACCGGTCTGCCGCTCCACATTGTAGGCGCGGTTCAGGGAAAGGCTCTTGGTCTTTTCGCCCAAGCCGCCCGCAATAGCCAGCACGTTGCCGTCATAGTCCAGCGTAACCATGGCAGCCTGCGTGCGCACGTTGCGGTAATAGTAGACGGTGCCGTCCTCGCCTGTGCGGGTCTTGGGGGTGCCGTCCTCGTTGAACACCTGCACATCATCGTCCGAAATGGAGGTGACCTCTTCCTCATGCCAGCCCGCCGGGAAGTAAGCATCATCAGTGTTCAGCATCAGGTTCTCCATCTGGGACTGCAGCTTGGTGTTGACCGTCGCTTCAATAGTAAAGCCGCCGGTGTAGAGCAGCTTCTGCGCCTCGGACTCCGTGATGCCCTCTTTGGCCATGATATCCTGCACGACCTCGTTGAACAGTGCATCGGTGAAGTAGGAAGTGACAGTGCTGGGCTTTTTGCCGCTGTCCTCTTCGGCCAGCACAAGGGGCTGCGCAGCACCGTTGCGGTAGTCCTCCTCGCTGATCACGCCCTGCTGCCACATATTGTACATGATGAAGTTGCGGCGGTTGATCAGATTCTCGGGGTTCGTGTAGGGGTTATAGTTGGTGGGGTTTTTGGTAATAGAGGCAATGGTGGCGCACTCCCACAGGCTCAGCTGACTGACGTCCTTGTTGAAGTACTCGTTGGCCGCCGTCTGCACGCCCTGAATGGTGCCGGTAAAGCTGATGGTGTTCAGGTAAGCCTCCAAAATGGTCTCCTTGGAGTAGCTGCGGCTCAGGCAGAGGGCGCGGTAGATCTCGCGTACCTTGCGCAGTGCACCATTGATACCGCTGGCGCTGTTGTCATCGGTCAGGTTCTTGATGAGCTGCTGCTCCAGCGTGGATGCGCCCTGCTTGGAGCTGTAGATAGGCAGCAGATACTCGTTGATCATTGCGCCGATGGTACGCTTGAAGTTGACGCCGGGCTCTGAGTAGAAGTCCTTATCCTCGGTGCAGATGAAGGCATACTGCAAGTTGGAAGGAATCTGCTCAAGGTCTGCCCATACGCGATGGCTGTTGGAGGAGCGTAGGGTGGCATACTCCACCTGTGCGCCGGTATCCGGGTCGGTAGCTACCACCATACTGGACTGGCTCAGCTGGATGTTGTCCAAGTCCAGCAGGTCGCCGTCGTTGGCAGTAGCCTGCACCACATAGAACACCATGCCCACGGCCACCACGCTGCCCAGCATGATGCCAAGGCAGAGCACCGTAGCAAGGGTGCGGCCGATGAACCGCAGAATGGGGTGTTTGCTTTTTTCCTTCGGCGGCTTGGGGCTTTTGGGTGCCTTGGGTGCGCGGGTACGGTTTTCCGCTGCGGAGCGTGCCTCGCGGCGGCTCTGGGAAACATTGACCTTACGTCCCATCGGGCGGGCAGGCTGCTCCTCGCCGCTCCGATGGATCTTTCTCATCTCATTGTTGGAGATAGGGATCGCCTCCTGACATTTCAAGACTGTTGCCGGGCATTGCTGCGCCGGGCTTTATCCACATCGTTTGTGACACGAAACTTCAAACTGCAATACCATATTATAGCACGCACGCCCAAGCCGGGCAAGAACCAATCTTTGTGCGCTGAGCAGATATAAATAGTATAACACACTCTCTTGTGGAAAGTACAGTATCTGCGTGTGAAAATTGTCTGTCTCCCGCCCAAACGGGGCATACTTGCAGAGAAAGGGAGTGTTTTTTATGCGCAAGCTGTCTGTCTGCCTGTTCTACGGGCTTTGCGTATTCACCATTGTATTCAGTCTGTTCTGGATGGCGCTGCCAAAGCTGCCGCTGTCCCAAACCCCTGCCGGGTCCGAGACCGACCCCACCTCTCCCCTGAGCCTTGCCGCACAGGCAGTGCCCCAGACGGACGCCGCCCGCTACTGCCTGCGGGACAGCGGCGGACGGGTGGCGGTGTACACCTGCCGCGCCGATGGAACCCCGGGCACTTTGATCCGCGTGACCGGTATCTACACCAATCTTCTGCCGGAAAATGATGCTCTGCGCATCAAGCGCGGGCTTGTGGTCAACAGCCCTCGGGAGCTGGACTTGCTGCTGGAGGATCTGGGGGAATAAGTATAAGAGGCCGCTGCAAGCGATGTGCAGCGGCCTCTGTTATAAATATGACTTACGCTTCCATTTCTTCCAGCGGCACAAGGTATTCCTTGCGGCACTGCTCGTATTCCAGCATATAGTCCTTGCTGGGGCTATGATGCATAATGTTTTTCAGAGTGTGGGAGTCGTAATCATCGCCGGCCTCCATGCCCACCATGCGCACTGCGATGTTGGAGCAGTGGTCGGAGATACGCTCAGCGTTGTTCAGCACATCCAGGAACACCACGCCGGTGTCGATGGAGCAGATGCCGTCCTTCAGGCGGCGGATGTGCTGGTCGCGCAGGCGCTCCACCATCACGTCAATGATCTCCTCCAGCGGCTCCACCTGTGCAGCCTTCTGGACATCATCGTTTTCAAAGGCCTCGTCCGTCAGAACCAGAATGCGCTCCAATGCGGCATCCAGCAATTGCAGTTCCTTTTTGGCGCTCTCGCTGAAGCTGGCTTCCTTGTCGTACAGCTCCTCGGCCTTTTCCATGATGTTCACGGCATAGTCGCCAATACGCTCGAACTCGGTGACAAAATTCAGCAGCTCGGTCACCGCGTGGCTTTCGTCGTCGCCCAGCTCCTGATCGGTCAGTTTGATCAGGTAGTTGGTGATTTCCACCTCCATGCGGTCGATCAGGTTCTCGCGTACCTTAATGGCACTCACGGTCTCCTCGTCCATCTTCAAAAGCAGCGGCGCGGCCAGACCCACGTTGCGGGCGGCACGGCGGGACATCTTGATCACCGCGTTCTTAGCCTGCTGCAAAGCCACAGCCGGGCTCTTGTACAGACGCTCGTCCAGCACCGGCATGCTCAGCTCCTGTGCTTCCTCCACGCTGCTGGGCACCGTGAGCATCGCCAAGCGGCTCAGCACCCCGCTGCAAGGCAGGAACAACAGCATGGCGCACACGCTGGACATGGTATGGATATTTGCGATGGAGCTCTTGTTCATTACATCGCCCCACATAGGGATGCCGATGGTGAACTGCACCGCATAGATCAGCGCCAGCAGGATCACGCTACCGATGACGTTGAAGTACAGGTGGATGAGCGCGGCCCGCTTACCATCCTTGGAAGAGCCGCCGATGGTGAGCAGCGGGGTGAACGCCGTACCGATATGCGCACCCAGAATGATGGGGATGGCAGAACTGAAGGTGACAAGCCCTGTGCTGGACAGTGCCTGCAAAATACCCACGGAGGCAGAAGAGGACTGGATGATCACGGTGACCACCACGCCCACCAGAACGCCCAGAATGGGGTTTGTCATAGTGACGAACAGATTCTGAAAGGCTGCGCTCTCCCGCAGGGGTGCCACGCCGGTATCCATCAGGCTCATGCCGGTAAACAGGATGCCGAAGCCCAGCATGATCTGACCGATATTCTTCTTTTTGGCATTGCGCAGGAACACATAAAAAATGCAGCCAATAAACGCCACCACAGGGGCAAAAGTCTTGGGCTGGATCAAGGTCAGCCACAGGCTGTCGCCTGAGATATCCGCCATGCGGATCAACTGACCTGTTACCGTAGTACCAATATTTGCACCCATGATCACGCCTACCGACTGCGTCAGTGTCATGATACCAGAGTTGACCAGACCGACACAAATAACCACCGTACCAGCCGACGACTGAATGACGCCGGTGATCAGTGTGCCGAAGATCACGCCTTTGATGGTAGAGGAGGTAAGCTTTTGCAATACGCCCTGCATCTTGCCGCCCGCCAGCTTTTCCAGTCCGGCGCCCATGATGGACATACCATACAAGAACAGCGCAACGCCGCCCAGCAGAGAGGTAATGTGTGTGATATCCATAACGATACTCCTAATATGAAACTTCCCTTTTAATCCTTTACAGCACACAGCCGCCGGGACCTTACGCACGCACAGCGCTGCACTGTTCCGGAAGCCGCTTATTTTTATTATACCATCAAAGGGGGCGTCTCAACAAGGTTTATTTTACAGGAAAGTTACTTTTTCCACACATTTCGCAACATGTTTCCGGGTGTAAAACCAAAAGCTTTCTTTTATTTTACATACATTTTACATTATGCCTTCTCGGGGCGCAAGATATCCCCGCTTACCCGGCCAGCTCCTCCATGGCCTCCCGCACCGTATCGGCTGAAAACAGGAACACACCACTGCCGGTGTATACCTCCACATGACTGCCCACATAACGCAACTCAAAATCCTTCATGGTGTTTCCCTCCTGTATGTCTGTTTTGTACCCGGGACTTCCCCGGTAAACACAGTATCGCATAATTAGGACACCATAAAAAGGACTTTCAACCGTTTTCGCAGACTTTTTACGCCAAAGCAGCGTATGCTCCCCCAGTCTGCTCACACCGTTCGCAGCCACTTTCCTTGGAAATCGGGTCTTTGGCAGTCCCCCGCAGCGCCGCATTTCCGCAGGAAACAGGCGTTATAGCTGCCGTTTTTCATCACGACCCCTTCCCGTGAAAATGGGATAGCGGAGCGTCCGCAGACGCTCCGCTATCCCGAATTAAAAATATATTTTCCTCTGACTATGCCCAAAGCGCACGCGGCGGGCATTCCAAATCGTCCCTCTGCGCCAGCATTATTCTGCCGCGTCCGTCACCCGGACAGGATAACCAGTCCGCACACAACGCACCGCATATCGGGCGTTGCCGCCGGAGGTGCAGGTGAACAGGGTCAGATCCCAGTTGTCCGTCTCGGTGGCGGTGGTCATCTCCTCGATCTGGGTGGGATGCAAAGTCTCCACGCTCTCCACCTCGTAGCTCCAGCGCAGACCGTCCGCATCCGTAAAATACACCGGGCTGCCGATCGCCAGCCACTTGATGGGGCTGAAATGCTTTGCATAGTTGTGGCCGCAGATCACCAGATCATCGGCATAGGTGGTGCCGCTGTAGCGCCCGGGAGCGACCTTCAGCCCCGCATAGCTCCACTGCGCCATGACCGGTAGCTCCAGCCCCGCCGCCGGGATGGAAAGCACTCCGATGTAGTCGCGCCCTTCCACCTCCACGGTGGTCATTTCCTGCGCCGGGTCCAGCATCGGCTGTGGGGCTGCGGTCTCGTTTTCCCGCCGGTGTTCCGTGATGGTCTTTTGCATGGTCTGCTCCAGTTCGCTCAATACTTCCTGCGAAGCCTTTTCTGCCCGGGCGGCATCCCACCGGTTGTAGCCCAGCAGCCCGGCGGCGCATAAGATCAGCACCGCACCCAGCACCATGCACAGCCTGCCGATTTTCCGTTTCATTGCATTCCATCCTTTATATATAATAGTATCATCTGCTTCAGTATACCATTCCCCGCTCCGGTTTACAACCGTTCTTCCGGGCGATTTTTATCGGGCAACAGCGCGCAGACCAGCCGCACCATCTGCCCGGTCAGGGGCAGCCATACCAGCGCACACAGTACGTTGAACAGGGTATGCGCGTTGGCGATCTGCCGGGCGATCACCGCGCACTCTGCCCCCGTAGGCGAGCACAGCCGCACCAGCGCCGCAAAGGGCTGCAGCAGTGCGCAGCACACCGCCGCTCCGCTCAGGTTAAAAATGGCGTGGGCTGCCGCCACCCGCTTGGCATCTCTTCCCTGCCCGATGGCGGCAAGCACCGCTGTGATGGTTGTGCCGATGTTATCCCCCAGCAGAATGGGGATAGCCGCCGTCAACCCCAGCAGGCTGTGTACGCCGTCTGCCCCGGGCTGCGCCGCCATGCTTTGCAGCAGCGCCACCGTGGCAGAGCTGCTTTGCACCGTTAAGGTCATGCAGACGCCCGCCAGCAGTCCGTGCAGGGGGCTTTGCTGCACCCGGGCAAGCTCCAGCCGGAGCAGCGGGCTTTGCAGCAGCGGTTCCATGGCGCTGCGCATCACCGTGACGCCCTCGAACAGCAGTCCAAAGCCGAACACTGCCTCGCCCACGCAGCGTCCCCGCCAGTCTTTACAGGCCAGGCAGAGCAGCACCCCGCCAAACAGCAGCAGATACCGCCAGCTTTCCACCCGGAACGCCAGCAGCTGTGCCGTGACCGTTGTACCGATATTTGCCCCGAACACCACCGGCACCGCCTGCCGCAGCTGCAACAGCCCCGCCGCCAGAAAGGCAATGACCATGACCGTGACCGCCGAGCTGCTTTGCAGCACCGCTGTGACCGCCGCCCCGGTCAGCAGTCCCGCCACCGGGTTTGCGGTGCACCGCGCCAGCAGGCTGCGCAGCCGCCTGCCCGCTCCCTGCTGTACTGCCCTGCACAGGCTGTCCGTCCCATATAAAAACAGCGCCAATCCGCCGAATACCTGTAACAACACTTGGAATCCCTGCTCCATCCGCACCCTCCGTTTCTGCCTGTCCTTTATTTCTATGCAGCGAGAGCCGATTTGCGCATTGACAAAGCCTACAAGTTTTTTGTGAATTTTTGTTTAATATTTCCCCATTCTCTTGCAATCCCGCTGCAAAAGGAATATTCTTATCAGGCGTTAATACTTAACAGCTGTTAAGTATTTGAAAAATGCAAACGAGGAGGGACTGTTGTGTCCGAGCCAAGCACCCCCAGCTTTCAGGGGATGTGCCACTATATCGGGCAGCTGAGCAAGGCATTCAAGGCCGGGATGCGGGCGGCGCTGGCCGATTGCCCCAAATGCCACTTTAATATGCTGGAAGGCCTGCTGCATTCCATCAACTGCCACGGAAAGGACGGTGCCATTTATGTCTCTGACCTTGCCCGGGAGATCCGACAGCCGCTGCCGGCGGTCTCGCGCGGGCTGCGGTTGATGGAGCAGGATGGCACCGTGGTGCGGGAGCCGGACCCCGCCGACCGCCGCAAAACGCTGGTGCGCATCACCCCCAAAGGGTATGAGCTGTGCCACCAGTGTGAGCAGGCTCTGCGCGACTACTTTGCCAGCGTGCTGGCACGGTTAGAGCCGGAGCAGGTAGCCCAGATGGACGCGCTGCGCGGCGCGCTGATGGATGCCATTCTTGCGGAAAATGCCGCGCGCAACATTGACCCGAAGGGAGAAACGAACCATGACAAAGATCTTTAAGCAGCTGGCCCGGCACTGGGCGGTCTGCCTTGTGGTGTTCGCGCTGCTGTTCGTGCAGGCGTACTGTGACCTTGCACTGCCGGACTACACCAGCAAGATCGTGGACACCGGCATCCAGCAGGGCGGCATTGAAAGCCCCCTGCCCCAGACGGTGCGCCAGAGTACGCTGGACGCGCTGAGCCTGCTGATGAGCGAAGAGGATGCACAAAAGCTGCAAAACGCCTACCAGTACTACCTGCAGGACGATGGCGTGTTGCAGCTGCGCTCCGACCTGACCGAGGACGAGCGCACCGCACTGAAAGATGCCGTGACCACCCCGGACATCGTGCTGTATATGGCTGCCGCACAGGCCGCCAACACCCCCGCCGGGCAGAACAGCATGGGCATGACCGGCCTTGCCGAGATGCCCTCTGCCGCTGCGGACACCGACACCGAGACCGTCACCCCTACGGCAGCAGATCTGGACACCGTTTGCAGCCAGTTTTCCGCCATGAGCCAGATGCCCGATTTTGACCGCAGTATGCTGCAAAAGCAGCTGGACAGTGCCATGAGCCAGCTGGACAGCACCCTGCTGGAAAACCTGAAAAGCCAGTCTTTGCTGCTGGTGCAGCTGGAATACGAGGCACAGGGCATTGCGCAGGATGTGCAGATGCAGTACCTCTTCCGGGTGGGCGGCCAGATGCTGGCGCTCACCCTGCTGATGGTGGCCGTGGCTGTGGCCGTGGGCTTCCTTGCCTCCCGGGTATCCGCCACCATCGGCCGTGACCTACGCCGGGAAACCTTCTCCAGTGTCATCGGCTTCTCCAATGCAGAGATCGAGAATTTTTCCACCGCCTCCCTCATCACCCGCACCACCAACGATATCCAGCAGGTGCAGTTCGTCTGCGTCATCCTGCTGCGCATGGTGGCCTATGCGCCCATTCTGGGCATTGGCGGTGTGCTGCACGTTGTGGGCAGCAGCTCCGGCCTTTCGTGGATCGTGGTGCTGGACGTGGCCATCCTGCTGTTGCTCATCATTTTCCTGATGAGCGTTGCCATGCCCAAATTCAAGGTGATGCAGCAGCTGGTGGACCGGCTGAATCTGGTCAGCCGCGAAATTTTGACCGGCATCATGCCGGTGCGCGCCTTCAGCCGCGAAAAGTTTGAGGAGCAGCGTTTTGATAAGGCCAACCGGGAACTGATGGGCACCCAGCTGTTTACCAACCGCGCTATGGTGGCCATGATGCCCTTTATGACCCTGATCATGAACGGCACCAGTCTGCTCATCGTCTGGTTCGGCGGCAAGGCTATGGACGCCGGCACCATGCAGGTGGGCGAGATGATCGCCTTTATCACCTACACCATGCAGATCGTCATGTCCTTCCTGATGCTGGCGATGGTGGCCGTCATGCTGCCCCGCGCCGGTGTGGCTGCGGATCGTATCGACGAGGTCATCCGCACCAAAACCTCCATCCACGACCCGGACGAAGCCACCGCAAAAGCTGCACAGGCGCACACCGACTGGCAGGGCGTGGTGCAGTTCGAGGATGTGAGCTTCCGCTACCCCGGTGCGGACAGCGATGCACTGGAACACATCAGCTTTACTGCAAAGCCCGGCGAGACTACCGCCATCATCGGCTCCACCGGCTGCGGCAAGTCCACCCTGCTCAACCTGATCCCCCGCTTTTACGATGTGACCGGCGGCAAGGTAACCGTGGACGGCATTGACGTGCGCGAGATGCCGCAGGCACAGCTGCACGACCTGCTGGGCTATGTGCCCCAGAAGGGTGTGCTGTTCAGCGGCACCATTGACAGCAACCTGAAATTCGGCGGCGAGGATATCACCGACGCACAGGTGCACAAAGCCGCCGCCATTGCGCAGGCTACTGATTTTATCGAGGCAAAGCCCGAGGGCTACCAGAGCCCCATTGCACAGGGCGGTTCCAACGTATCCGGCGGCCAGAAGCAGCGGCTTTCCATTGCCCGGGCAATTGCCAAAAATCCCAAGGTCTATCTGTTTGACGACAGCTTCTCGGCACTGGACTACAAGACCGATGTAACGCTGCGCCGCGCTTTGAAGGCACAGACCGACAACGCCACCGTGATCATTGTGGCACAGCGCATCTCCACCGTGCTGCACGCAAACCAGATCCTTGTGCTGGACGAGGGCAAGCTGGTGGGCAAGGGCACCCATGCCCAGCTGATGGTCAGCTGCCCGGAATATCAGGAGATCGCCCGCAGCCAGCTGAGCCAGAAGGAGCTTGCGCTGGATACCCTGAATACGGAAAAGGAGGGTGAGTGATATGCCCAGACCCGGACGTCCCACCACCGAGCGTGCCAAGGACTTTAAAGGCACGCTGCGGCAGCTCATCCGCACCATGAGCCACTACAAGCTGCCCCTTGCGGCAGCCATGCTGTTTGCTGTTCTTTCCACCATCTTCAACATTGCAGGCCCCAAGGTGCTGGCAAAAGCCACCACCGCCCTTGCCACCGGCTGGATTGCTCGGCTGCGCGGCACCGGCAGCATTGATTTTGTGTATATCGCCCGCATTCTGCTGTTTTTGCTGGGAATGTACCTGCTGAGCAGCGCTTTCAGCTTTATTCAGGGCTGGCTGATGACCGGCCTTTCCCAGAAGGTCTGCTACGACTTCCGCCGCCAGATCAGTGAAAAGATCAACCGTCTGCCGCTGGCGTACTTTGAAAAGCGCACCGTGGGCGAGGTACTTTCCCGCATCACCAACGATGTGGACACGCTGGGTCAAAGCCTGAACCAGAGCATCACCCAGCTGATCACCAGCGTGACCACCATGATCGGTGTGCTGGTGATGATGCTCTCCATCAGCCCCCGCATGACTCTGATCGCTCTGCTGATCTTACCGGTATCGCTGGCACTGGTGCTGGTGGTGGTCAAGTTCAGCCAGAAGTACTTCAAGGCACAGCAGGCCACGCTGGGCGTGGTCAACGGTCAGGTAGAAGAGGTTTACGCCGGTCACAACGTAGTCAAGGCGTTTAACCGGGAGGCTGTGGTGCTGGCAGACTTCAACGCCGCCAACGATAAGCTGTACGAATCCGCATGGAAGAGCCAGTTCCTCTCCGGCCTGATGATGCCCATCATGAACTTTGTGGGCAACCTGGGCTATGTGGCGGTGGCCATCGTGGGCAGCATTTTTGCCGCAAACGGGGTCATCACCATTGGTGATATTCAGGCCTTTATCCAGTACGTCAAAAACTTTACCCAGCCCATCCAGCAGCTTTCGCAGGTATCCAATATGCTGCAAAGCATGGCCGCTGCCGCCGAGCGGGTATTCGAGTTTTTGAACGAGCCGGAGGAAGAACAGCTGGCAGACCCTGCCCGCCGCGCCGACCCCGCCGACATTGACGGACAGGTCACCTTTGACCATGTACGCTTCGGCTACACCCCGGACAAGACTGTTATCCACGACTTCAGCTGCACGGTGCAGCCCGGTCAGAAGGTAGCCATTGTAGGCCCCACCGGCGCGGGCAAGACCACTATGGTCAAGCTGCTGATGCGCTTTTACGATGTGGACGCCGGTTCCATCACCCTGAACGGCCACAATGTGCGGGACTTTGACCGCAGCGCTCTGCGCGAGGGCTTTGGCATGGTGCTGCAGGACACATGGCTGTTCAAGGGCACCATCATGGAGAACATCCGTTACGGCCGGCTGGACGCCACCGATGAAGAGGTGATCGCCGCCGCAAAGGCAGCCAACGCCGACCACTTTATCCGCACCCTGCCCGGCGGCTACCAGATGGAACTGAACGAGGACGCCTCCAACGTCAGTCAGGGACAGAAGCAGCTGCTCACCATCGCCCGTACCATTCTGGCAGACAACCGCATCCTGATTTTGGACGAGGCTACCAGCAGCGTGGATACCCGCACCGAGCAGCGCATCCAGACCGCCATGGACCGCCTGATGGAGGGCCGCACCAGCTTTGTTATTGCCCACCGCCTTTCCACCATCCGGGACGCCGACCTCATCCTTGTGATGCGGGACGGCGACATTGTGGAGCAGGGCACCCACGACCAGCTGATCGATGCCGGCGGCTTCTACGCCGATCTGTACAACAGCCAGTTCGAGGATGTTGTGGATTAAAGCACCTGTTATCGCACTATAACTGCAAAAGAGCACCTGTTGCCTTCCTTTTTTGAGGACAGCAGGTGCTCTTGCTTTTTTATTCCGCCACCGGTTCCAGCTTCAGGCCAAACAGCTTTTCCGCAAGGGACGGCAGCTGCCGCTGCAACGCGCGGACATAAGCCATTACCACCGGGTCCTCGCGCTTTTGCCCCAGCACGATGCCAAACCGGTGTCCCCTGCCCCAGTCCAGTACCCGCACAAAACTGAGGTCCGGCCTGCGGTAATAGACCGCCGGGACCATCTTGAGTGCCGGGTCACCGTAGGCTGCACTGCGGATACCGCCCACCGGCGTAAACTCCACCCCTCGATCCATTCCCTCCTGCAGCAGGCTTGTTTCGTAGACAGTCTGGTACATCTCCTTGATGGGCAGCCAGCGGTATTGCAATGCCTGTTCCAAGGTCAGTCTGCCCACCGGCATATCAGCGGGCGGGTGGATGGGGATGCAAAGTTCTGGCATATAGAACAGCGGCACAAAGGTAAGCCCCTGCGCGTAGAACTCTGCACTTTCCAGCTGGAAGGAAAGATCCATCTCCCCTTTTTTCAGGCTGCGCCAGACCTCGCTGCGGTTGGCGCACTGTCCCAGAATAGGCGTGTATTGCAGACACAGCTCGCTTGTCAGGGAAAACACGTCATACACGAACATCCGCATTGCCTCATGACACCCTGCGATGATCAGATGTCTTTCCGGCGGTTTTTCCTGCTGCTGCACCGCTCGGGCATGGCACACTGCCTGCTGATACAGGGCTATCAGCTGCTTTGCCTTGGGGTAAAAATCCTGCCCCGACGGGGTCAGCACCACCCGGCGCGGCACATGCTGGAACAATTCAAACTGCAATTGCCCTTCCAGCGTGCGGATCTGCTGCGAAAGTGCCGACTGTGAAAGATACAGCGCCTCTGCCGCCGCAGAAAAGCTGTTCAGCTCCACGATCTTTACAAAGCCTTCCAGTGCGCTCTCGTTCATGTTTTTCTCCCCCTGCAATACATTAGGTTAGCCTAAATTATAATATAAACAATATGAATTGTAAACAGCACCCTTCTACGCTACAATTGTTAAGGATTCGGCAAAGTGCCTTTTACTTTGCTGCACGATAAGAAGGAACACAAAGAAGAGCAAAAAGAAAGAGAGCGTACCTATGAACAAGATCTCCCGTAAGGGCTTTATCAAAATTGCCGCTGCCGCCGCCATGAGCGGTGTGACCGCCGGTGCTCTGGCTGCCTGCAATGCCGCCTCCGGTTCTGCTTCCGCTTCCACTTCCGGTGCTGCCGGCCAGTACATCCCCGGCACCTACGAGGGCACTGCCGAGGGCATTTCCTCTACCGTCAAGGTCACTATGACCTTCTCCGACAGCGCTGTCACCGACGTGGTGGTGGATACCTCCGGCGAGACCGCTTCCTTCGGCGCTGCCGCTGCCGACGAGCTACGCGAGCAGCTGCTGGCTGCCGGTTCTGCCGAGATCGACGGTGTTTCCGGTTCTACCATCACCTCCGACGCCGTGATGAAGGCTGCCAAGAGCTGCTACGCACAGGCAAAGGGCGAGGCCGTGGTCTCCAGCGTGCAGCTGCCCACCGGCGATGAGAACGACTGGCTGGGCAAAGAGCCTGACATCGACGAGGCTGCCATCACCGAGACCGTGGACACCGATATCCTGATCGTGGGCGCTGGCAACGGCGGTATGTTTGCCGCCGCCTATGCTGCTGCCAACGGTCTGAACTTCCGTGTTATCGAGCAGAACGCCAACGTGCAGGACACCCGTCACTGGTACGGAGCTGTTGATTCTGCTGCCGCTAAGGAGGCTGGCGAACCCGCCACCGATAAGGCAAAGCTGCTGAGCGAGATCTCCCGCTACGCCTCCGGCAAGTGCGACCAGCGCGTGGTCAAAACCTGGATCAACGAGTCTGCCGCTATGCACGACTTCATGCGCAGCATTCTAGAGGATAAGTACGGCTGGGTGTGCGATTTCACCTCCGGCAGCGAGGCTGCATGGCCCGCAGAGAATGCCGAGCACAACACCGACTACCTCTACCCTGTGCAGGAGCACAACTACATGGCCAGCGAGAGTGCTTCCGGCACACCCCGCAATGAGCTGCTGCTGCAGTACATTCAGGAGCTGGGCTACGATGTGGACTTCAAGACCAGTCTGGCAAAGCTGGAAAAGAACAGCGATGGCCGCATTACCGGCATCATCGCCCAGAGCACCGAGGATGACCACTTCATCCGTTACAACGCCAATCAGGGCGTGCTTCTGGCCTGCGGCGGCTTCCCCGGCAACCCCTATATGATGGAGCAGCTGGATCCGCTGGGCACCAGCGTGACCACCGCCTGCTCCTACTCCCCTGCCGACAAGGGCTACGGCATCCGTGCAGCAGTGTGGGCAGGTGCTAATCTGGACAAGGAAGCCGCTCCCATGCTGTTTGACCGCGGTATCGTTGCCCCCGGTGTGGATGCCGGTTATGTGGACAGCGACTCCGCCTTTGGCGGCAAGGCTTTCCCCGGTAAGATCCGCCAGTACAACCCCGGTACCCAGCCCTTCCTGAAGGTGAACCGCAACGGCGAACGTTTTGCCAACGAGAGCTGCCCCTACAACGATATCGTCTACGCCGCTGCTCACCAGCCGGGCCGCGTTTACGCACAGATCTGCGATGCTAACATTCTGGAAGATGCAAAGCGTTTCCACACCATCGGCTGCTCTGCCCAGACCCGTAACGGCGGCGAGAAGTACATTCAGGGCAAGATGGACGAGGCTATCGAGGCCGGTGCACTGTTCAAGTGCGATACGCTGGACGAGCTGGCCGACAAGATGGGCTTTACCGGCGCTGCCAAGGATGCCTTCCTTGCTACCGTGGAGCGCTACAATGAGCTGTACGATAAGCAGAACGACGAGGACTTCGGCAAGCCCGCTTACCGCCTGAGCGCCATCCGCACCGCGCCCTTCTACGGCTGCTGGCTGGGTGCTTCTCTGCTGACCACCGAGCAGGGCATCGCCATCAACGAAAAGGGTCAGGCTCTGGACACCAACAACCAGCCCATGGAGGGTCTGTACATCACCGGCGATATGTCCGGCAGCTTCTTTGCCAACAACTACCCCTGCCTGATGGCCGGTGTGGCTATGGGTCGTACCCTGACCTACGCCATGAAGGCTGTCAAGCAGATGGCAGGTCTGGAGAACGCCTGATAAAGCACAGTTCTCCGGCATACTCTAAGCGTTTCTTCTTTTCTTCTTTTTCATGTGAAGAGGGGCAGCCCCATTTGGGGTTGCCCCTCTTTGTGTTATTCTGCAGTTTGCTTATCGCAGCACAGTCTTTCCGTATACAAATCTTCCCTGTATCTTCCGCTGTGCATTGAGCCGATAGCTATTCACAAAACGCAGATCCTCTCTCCAGCAATCGCAGGCGTCCTCCATTTTGATACGCCCCGACTGGCGATGGATTAGCCACTCCAAATGATTCACGATCTGGTGCTTAGACATCAGGCCATTGTCCATCAATTGCTGCAGCAGCCGCTGACGCTCACCTGTGGTCATGTCTGCTGTTTTTGCTACCGTATAACCGTACAGGTTCAACTCTGAGTTTTTCCGCAGATTTCCGTAGTCCATATCACCGTCATACTCGTCTGCCACAAGATGCACATACGGCAGACCGTACCGCAACCTGTACTGCCGATAGCTTTCCTCATTGATGAAATATTTATTCTGCCGTTTAGAGTAGTACACGTCGATATAAACCGGTTCTTCCCGATTTGCACAGTACACCAGTGCCGTGACCATCTCGTATTCATCCGAATCCCGGGAAATATTATTCTGGCTCATAATCGTGATATTCTGAATATTCTCCGGGTCGCAAAATCTAGTAAATCCATCCAGATGATGCTCCTGCCCGGGCCACACCTTATAGTTATGGATTTTGATTATGCCATATTTAGATGTAAACTCGCCTAACTGGTCGTGCGCAATGCGTCCAAGGAGTTCACGACCGGTTGATACTGATTCATGAATCAGCATATCTTCTGGCACACATTTTCGTTTATCATTCTCATTTACAGTTGTCAATATCCGAATAAGCCTGTCCTCGTCAGCAACTGTTGCCGCAATCTCTGCAATTTCCTTTTCGTATTTTTGATATGCAACTTGTTTAAACGTCACATCATCCCACTTTGGCTTATTCTTTTTTTCAGTTTTTATATGTAAGGAACTATATTTTATTCCTTTGCTTCCAGAAAAAACAATCTCAACAGGATTCAACTTTTTATCTTTTAATTCAGCCGGTAAAATTTCGAGCGTGTCTTTTTTGGTTCCACAGTTGTTTATTATTGTACTTGCTTTTTCTATTTCATCTTCTGAAATATATATAGTATTACACTTTATGCAATAGTATCCATATAATAGTTGCTCCTGCTCTGTTTTCTTTCCTGTTAGTAGCCATCCCATCAGTTTCATGTTATTTTTATGTTTCGGGCACCTCTTCCGTGCAGGCCTTTCAACATTGACCTCAACTTTACGGCTCTCTAAAAACGGAAATTTCGCCTTATATTTCTCGCAGTCTTTTTGTGCTTTCGCTTCTTTTCTTCCTATTTCTTGTAGTTTGGTTTCAAGATAATCCAAATTCAAATATTCTATATATTGTTCCAGAAACTCCTTTTCAGCAAGTTTTTGCGGAACAAAAACAGCGTGACATCTCGTACAAGAATATCCCATAATCGTAGCATCTTTCAGTTTTCCTTTTCTACTCTGCAGTGTCAACGATACTGGGTTAAATGCTATTTTCCTATTACATACTGGGCACTCTTTATAATCCAGGTCCCGTAGTACATATATTGTTTTCGGCATCACAGCGTTAAGCTTTTCTTCTTTTTTCGCAAGTTTTGCTTCTCGTTGCTTTTCTTTTTCCCGTTTCTTTTGTTCTTCTTCCTGTTTTTTTCTCCTAACCTCTTGTTGTTCTCTTTCTTTTCTTTGATTTTCTAGTTCTTTTTTTCTTATTTCATCGTTTTTTTCTTGTTCATATCTATCATTTTGCTGTTGAATTTTAAGTTTCAACGCATCTTTTCCCTCTTCATTCTGAAATGTATCCATATCTAAAATAGAACTGTACAGCGTTCCATCCAGCATAAACTTTGAACATTTTTTCAGAAGAGTTCCTGTGTAAACCTTCTTACATATTGGGCAATGCCCCGTAACTACATCACGTTCACTTCCCACTATTTCAAGTTTTCTTATTTCCAATCGCAGAATTTTTTTATGCACCGGGCACAGTACCACATTTTCGCTTTCCATTTACAGTCACCACCAATTGACATTATTTTATCAATTGTAACACACTCTTATGTAGTAAACAATCCATTCGTCTGCTTTCTGTCAAAACAGAAAAATCCTTTGGTCATATTGCCCTTTTTACCCCCCACGCCCCCTACACAAATGCCCGCGATTGTGCTATGATAAGGCTGAAAACCGGGCAGTTCATTCCCGCCTGGTCACAAGATCGAGGTGTTTGTACAAATGTCGGATATTCTGGATACCTTACGGCAGGAAGGGGTGGACCCCGCCCTGCTTGCGGCGGTGCAGGAATACCGCGCCGCCCATACGCTCAGCGAGACGCTGCGCCCGCGCATCCCCGCACCTGCCTTTACCTACTACGGCAAAGAGGTGTGGGAGCAGGCGCTGGCGGCCATCCTCTGCGGCGAAAACCTGCTGCTGGCCGGCGGTAAGGCCACCGGCAAAAACGTGCTGGCCGAAAACCTTGCCGCCGCCTTTGGCCGCCCCGCGTGGGACATCTCCTTTCATGTAAACATGGATGCCGCCTCCCTGATCGGCATGGATACTTTTGCGGGCGGGCAGGTAGTGTTCCGTCCCGGGCCGGTGTACCGCTGCGCACAGTGCGGCGGCTTTGGCGTGCTGGACGAGATCAACATGGCAAAAAACGAGGCGCTGGCGGTGCTGCACGCGGTGCTGGACTTCCGCCGCGCCATCGACGTACCCGGTTACGACCGCATCCCGCTGGCTGAGGAGACCCGCTTTATTGCCACCATGAACTACGGCTACGCGGGCACCCGAGAGCTGAACGAGGCGCTGACCTCTCGCTTTGCGGTGGTGCAGATGCCCACCATCACGCAGGATAATCTGGAAAAGCTGCTGCGGGCGCAGTTCCCGGATCTTACCGCAAAATATGTGCATCAGTTTGCGCTGCTGTTTCTGGACCTGCAGAAAAAATGCGACAGTGCAGAAATTTCTACCAAGGCGCTGGATCTGCGCGGTATGCTGGACGCGCTGCGGCTGATTCGGCGGGGCATCCCGGCCGGGGCGGCGCTGGATATGGGCATCACCAACAAAGCCTTTGACTCCTACGAGCAAGGACTGATTCGGGACGTGATCGCCGCGCGCATCCCGGCCAAACTGGATGCCGGAAAGCTGTTTGCCTGATGGACGCCCAAAGCTACACCGCGCAGGAGCGGCGCGCGGCCAATCAGGTCTGGGCCGCTGCCGGAGCCTACGGCTTTGAGCCGCTGTTTCTGGCCCGCAACACGGACGGCACCATTGATTTTTACATGAACTGCATCGTAGGGCTGGTGCACAAATACTACGGTGACGCGCTGATCCGGGACATTTTTTCTGCTTGGGAGGGCGATGTGCGCCAGCCCATGCTGGACGACATGGCGTGGCTGTACTTAGAAAACGCCGCCTATCGGCTGGAGCTGCCCCGCCGCCCGGTGCTGGAAGCGCTGCGGTTTGCCCACGCGGACTACTTTTTTGCCATCCAGTACAAGCTTTCGCGGCAGGAGTGGATGGCGAAAAACCAGCTGGTGTACACCATGCAGGCTGCGCGCTGGCGTAAGGTTCTGGGACGCACCGCCCCGGTCATGACCCCCTACGAGAGCAGCCTTGCCGCCGCGCTGGAACCGGAGACCGTACCGGAACCAGCACAGCTCAAAAGCGACCTGCTGGCGCTGTTTGCAAAATTTGCCCTGTTTGACGGCGAGGTACGCCAGAAGCCCGCGCTGCATCTGCGGCTGCAAGGCTTTTGGGCAAAGCTTGCCACCAAAACCATGCCCACCCAGATGATCAAGACCGACCGGGTGACGGTGGAGCATTCCGGCGCGGTGGATGCCCCAGGCAGCGGACTGGCGGTGGACAAGCGCCGGGCAAACATTACCCTGAAGCAACGCGCCGCGCAGGATCGCGCCTACATTGAAAGCTGCTTCGGGCGCTGCTTCTACCCGCCGGAGCAGCTGCGCAAGGCCGAGCAGGAACTGTGTACCGGGGTGCATCTGGGCTGTCATTTGTGGTTCAGCGCCGGTGTGCCCAGCCCGGCGCAGGCGCCCACCCCGGAAGCGCGGCAACTGGCACAGCAGGCCGAATTGCAGGCCGAACGCAACCGCGCCTACTATGCAAAAAATCAGGAGCTGCATCGCAGCGTGGTGCTGCGCCTTACCGAGCAGATCCGCAACTGCATTCTGGTGCATCAGCAGCCAGACCAGCGGGTGGCACGCAGCGGTGATCTGTGCGCCGGGCGGGTGTGGCGCGCCCCTTACCTGAACGACGACCGGGTGTTTTTGTGCCCGGAGGAGGAAAACTGCCCTGCCTTTACGGTGGATCTGCTGCTGGACGCTTCCGCCTCCCGCCTGCACTGTCAGGAGGTGATCGCGGCGCAGGGTGCCATTCTGGCCGAAAGCTTGGCCAACTGCGGCATTCCGGTGCGGGTAAGCGCCTTCAGCAGCCTGCGTGGCTACACGGTGCTGCGGGTGCTGAAAGGCTTTGCAGACAAAAACCGGCAGAATATCTTCCGTTACTTCGCCTCGGGCTGGAACCGGGACGGTCTGGCACTGCGGGCAGCGGGTGATCTGATCCGGTATGCCCCCGGCCCCGCCCCGCGCCACCTGATGATCCTGCTGACCGATGCCAGCCCAAACGACAGCCGCCGCATCCCGCCCACGGCGCAGAACCCGCTTGGCTGCGCCTACGAGGACGCCGCCGGTGTGGCCGATACCGCCGCGCAGGTGCGCACCTTGCAGCGGCAAGGCGTGCGGGTGTCTGCTGTTTTTATGGGCGAGGACAGCAGCGCCGGTGCCGCCGCGCAGATCTACGGCAAAAATATGGCACGTATCCGCGGCATGGATCAGCTTGCCCGCGCTGCCGGACGGCTGATTCAGAACGAGATCCGGGAACTTGGCGATTGAAGTAAAATAAAACGACCCCTGTGGGAGCAGTACCGGCCTTAGTCGGCATTTCCCGCAGGGGTCGTTTTTACAACTGTTTATTGCAAAGCACAACCATACTTTGAACCTTTGTTCGCTCTGCGCTACAAGTTTTTGCAAAAATTTGTCGTTTTAAAAAACTTACAGTTGTTTTTTATTCAAAAGTATGCTATACTACGTTCAGAGAAGTTTTATACAGCCTGTCGGCCCGATCACCCGACTGGCGCTTTTACAACGTTTCGCTGTTTGCTTTTATTGCAAGGCAAGAAGTTAGTGCAACATTCAAACAGCATATTTGCGATATGCAATTCAACGTTGTTGCTGCTGCATTAAAAAGTTGAATTGCTATAGGAAGGAGATCAATCATGGACGCTTCCCGCTATTTTGACGCAATGCACAACGCCATGTCCACCCAGCACGCCGGTGCACAGTTGCTGCTTACCGTCCGTTTGCAGGACATCTGCGGCAACGATGCCTATCTTGAAGTAAAACAGCTGCCCGGGGAGCAGAGCGCCCTTGTGTGCTACTCCACCATGGGGCGGCGCTGCCTGAATTTCCAGCTGTTCCGCAAGGGCTGGCAGCTGTGCCACAATGCGGATGGGCAGTTGACCGGGCGTTTTCCGTCCAGTGCCGACAGCCTGCTGAGCCAGACCGACTTCCGCGCCTACTGTCGGGAGGATCGGCTGGATGCTGCCCGCACCCAGCGCCTTATTGAGGAGCTGGGGCAGCGCGCCGGGACCAACTATGTTGGCTCCATCCCGCAGAATGCCCGCACCGGTGCACAGATCACGGTGGAAAGTCACCTTGGCTGCGGCGCACGCTGGAGTTACTGGAATCAGGACACATCCCCCTGCCTGCCGCTGGCCGCAATTTTGTACTGGCTGGCTGATTTTCTGGCTGGGAACGAGCGCCGTGCCCTGCAATCTGACCCGCAGGCCGCCGCACTGGCTGCGCAGTGGCTGACAAAGGACACTGCTGTGTTCTTTTGCCCCTCCCCTGCCCTGACGGTATCCGCTGCAACCGGTCATAGTGCCCCTGCTGCACGGCGCACCCGCCCTGTCCCGGTGCCTGCCGCACGCAGCAAGAGCTGGCAGAGCGTTCTGGCCGCCATGGCTGCGGTGTAAGCTGGTACCTTTTCAATCTGGTTTACATATAAAAGACGAGTGCATCGGCGAAACCGAGCACTTGTCTTTTTTTACAAAACAACAGCAAAAAAGCACCCCGCCAACCGTTTCCGGTCAGCGGGGTGCTTAGTGCTTATAGTTTACGGTTCAGCTTACGCTGCACAGCACAGGGAGGAAATCACTCCTCGATGTAGCCGTACTGGAAGTACCAGTAGCCGTAGGGGCTGTGCCAGACGCCCTTCAGAGAAGAGCTCTGCAGCCAGAACTCGTTGTAGTAAGCAACGGGGATGCAGCCCATATCCTCCATCAGGATGTCCTCAGCCTTGTGCAGCTGTGCAAAGTGCTCGGCGACATCAGCAACCTTGGAGGCCTCAACAGCAGCATCGAAGTCAGCATTGGAGTACTTACCATCGTTGTTGCCGTTGCCGGTGCAGAACAGCTCGACCATGTTGGAAGGATCGTTGTAGTCCATGACCCAGCCATTACGGGCAACATCGTACTCGCCGGCACGGCGAGCAGCGGTGAAGGCAGACCACTCCATCTTGCTGATGGTCAGGGTAATGCCCAGATCACCCCAGACCTGCTGCAGGTACTCTGCCAGAGGCACATGGTAGCCGGAATCGTTGGTGCTGTACTCGATGGTGGGGTAGCCCTCGCCATTGGGATAGCCAGCCTCTTCCAGCAGCTTCTTAGCCTCGGCCATATTTGCCTCGTAGTCATCAGCAATGTAGGGAGAACCGCCGTTCGCGTTATCGTAGAAGTAGCCCTGCGCGTCCACGATGCTAGGGCCGACCAGGTTGGAAGCAGCAGAGTAGGTGCCCTGCATGATGGTGTTGGCAACGTAGTCGCGGTCGATAGCCAGAGCCAGAGCCTTGCGGACCTTGGCATCCTTGAAGGCATCGCGCTGCAGGTTCATGCTGACGTAGTAGGTGCCCAGAATGGGGTCAACATAGAAGTCGCCGCCATCCTCTGCCTTGGTCAGGCTGGGGATCTCGTCGGTGGGCACGTCCTTGATCAGGACAGCCTCGCCGCTGTTATAAGCAGCGAAGGAAGCGGAAGAGTCCTCCAGCAGCAGCAGGGTGATGCTGTCGGAAACGATCTTAGAGCTATCCCAGCCGCCAACGTAGTTGGGGTTCTTGGACAGAACGATACGCTCGGAGGGGGTCCACTCGGTGATCATGTAGGGGCCGTTGGAGACGAAGGTCTCAGCGGAGGTGCACCATGCATCGCCGTTGGCCTCAACGGTAGCCTGCTGCACAGGGCTCATGGATGCGAATGCAGCCATCTTGTCGAAGTAGGAGCAGGGGTAGGACAGCACGATGGTCAGGGTCTTGCCGTCGTCGCTTGCCTTGACGTTCAGAGCGTCGGTATCGCCGGCCTGAGCAGCCTTAAAGCCGTCGATCATGCCCAGGCAGGTCTCTGCATAGGGAGCAGCGGTGTCGGGGTTAGCCATACGCTTGAAGCTGTACTCGAAGTCCTTAGCGGTCAGGTCGGTGCCGTCGCTCCACTTCAGACCGTCACGCATGGTGAAGGTCCAGGTCAGGCCGTCCTCGCTTTCTTCCCAGCTCTCAGCCTGGCCACCAATAACTTCGTTGTTCTCGTTGATGATCAGCAGGGGCTCGAAGATGGTGATGATGGTGTTGGCGCCATCAACAGCGCTGTTCAAAGAGGGATCCAGAGTCTCGGGGTTGGGGCCGTACTGGACGGTGAAGCCAGCGGTGTTGACACTGCCGGTAGAAGAACCAGCAGCGGAAGAAGCAGAACCGGAGGTTGCGGTAGAACCGGACTTGCTGCCGCCACAGGCTGCCAGACCCAGAGCAGCGGCACCCACGCCTGCAACCTTGAGGAAATTACGACGAGAAATGCGTTTCATAATAATATCCTTCCCTTATATCAAATTTGAGTGTGCCAGGTTCCCCCAGCCGCCTCTATATTCGATCCGGTGCAAATAATTTGTACACCGGAGGAACACGAATGATTATAATGCGTTCTCATGCCGGTTACAAGTCCAAAACTTGGACTGTAACCATTTTGTGACAACATTTCAGCGCTAAGTTGAATTGCTTTCACCTTTTACTGGTGTGAAGTGTTCTCACTTCACGCGGTCAAGGTGATGGCAGGCTGCCCAGTGGCCAGTGGAGACTTCCTTGAACTCGGGCACCTCGTTGGCGCACTGCTCGTCTGCATAGGGGCAGCGGGTGCGGAAACGGCAGCCGGACGGCGGGTTCAGGGGGCTGGGCACATCGCCCTGCAGCACGATACGCTTGGACTGGCGGGCCGTAATGGGATCTGCCACCGGAATTGCAGAGATCAGGCTGCGGGTGTAGGGGTGGATGCTGTGGGTGATCAGCTCGTAGCTGTCGGCCAGCTCCACCATCTTGCCCAGATACATCACGCCGATGCGGTTGGAGATGTGCTTGACAACGCTCAGGTCATGGGCGATGAACAGGTAGGTCAGACCCATCTCCTGCTGCAGATCCTCGAACATATTGACGACCTGTGCCTGAATGGAAACGTCCAGTGCAGAGACAGGCTCGTCACAAACGATGAACTCGGGGTTCACGGCCAGTGCACGGGCAATGCCCACGCGCTGACGCTGACCGCCGGAGAACTCGTGGCAATAGCGGTTTGCGTGCTCGCTGTTCAGGCCAACGCGCTCCAGCAGGGCGATGATCTTATCGTGGCGGTCCTTTTCGTTCTCGGCCAGATGATGGATATCGATGCCCTCGCCCACGATGTCGCCAATGGTCATGCGGGGGTCCAGACTTGCGTAGGGATCCTGAAAAACGATCTGCATCCGGCGGCGGTAGGGCAGCATATCCACTGCGATCTTGTTGTCCTTATCGAACAGCAGGTTGCCGTCGTAGTAGATCTTGCCGCCGGTGGGCTCGTACAGGCGCAGCAGGGTGCGGCCGGTGGTGGTCTTGCCACAGCCGGACTCGCCCACCAGACCAAGGGTCTCGCCCTTGCGGATGGCAAAGCTTACGTCATCCACAGCCTGAACGTACTTGCGGTTCTTGCCCACACCGCCGGCGGGGAAATACTGCTGCAGGTGCTGGACTTCAACCAGCGTCTTGTGTTCACTCATTCTGCCTTTTCCCCTTTCTCAAATGCAGCCTTCTGCTGCAGCCAGCAGTAGGTATAATGGGTATCGCTGAGCTCGGTGCGCGGGGGCATTTTACTCAGACAGATCTTCATGCAGTTCTTGCAGCGGGGCGCAAAGGGGCAGCCGGCCGGCGGATTCAGCAGGTCCACAGGGGTACCCTCGATGGGCACAAGGCGCTCATGCTCTGCGGTGTTCAGCTTGGGGATGGAGTTGATCAGACCCTTGGTATACTCGTGACCCGGCTGATAGAAGATCTCGTCAGTGGTGCCGTACTCCACAATGTGGCCGGCGTACATGACGGCGATCTTCTCGCACATGGAAGCCACAACACCCAGATCGTGGGTGATCATGATGATGCTCATGCCCAGCTTCTTGCGCAGATCCTGCATCAGCTCAAGGATCTGTGCCTGAATGGTCACGTCCAGAGCGGTGGTGGGTTCGTCAGCAATCAGCAGCTTGGGCTCACAGGCCAGTGCAATGGCGATCATCACGCGCTGGCGCATACCGCCGGACAGCTCGTGGGGGTACTGCTTCAAACGCTTCTCAGGCTCATTGATGCCAACCAGCTCCAGCAGCTCCTTGGCGCGTGCCCATGCATCGGCCTTGTTTTTATCGGTGTGCAGGCGGATGACCTCCACGATCTGGTTGCCGATGGTGTACACGGGGTTCAGGCTGGTCATGGGGTCCTGGAAGATGATGGAGACCTCGTTGCCGCGGATCTTGCGGAAGTCCTTCTCCTTCATGTTCTCGATCTCGTGGCCGTTGAACCACACCTTGCCGCCCACCAGCTTGCCGGGGTAAGCGGTCAGACCCATAACAGAGTAGGCGGTGACCGACTTACCGGAGCCGGACTCACCCACAACGCCCAGAACATCGCCCTGATTCATGGTAAAGGAAACGCCATTCAGTGCCTTTACTTCGCCCGCAGGGGTGAAGAAAGAAAGGCGTTCATCTTTGATATCAAGAATTTTCTCGCTCATTTCTGTTCACCTCATCAATTCTTCAGCTTCGGGTCAAAGGCATCGCGCAGGCCATCGCCGAACAGGTTGAACACAAGGATCATCACGCTGATCATCAGTGCAGGGGCGATCAGCAGATGGGGGTAGGTGTTCATGCCCTTGACGGCATCGGTAGCCAGAGAACCCAGAGAAGGCAGCGGGGCTGCGACACCCAGACCGATGAAGCTCAGGTAGCTCTCGGTAAAGATGGAAGCCGGGATCTGCAGGGTGGTGGTAACGATCAGGGTACCGATGCAGTTGGTGAGCAGATGCTTTTTGATGATACGGCCGCTGGAAGCGCCCAGTGCGCGGGCAGCGGTAACGTACTCGCTCTCCTTCAGGATCAGGATCTGGCTGCGGACGATACGCGCCATGCCGACCCAGTACAGCAGAGCAAAGATGATGAAGATGGAGATCATGTTGGGGCCAAGGGTCTGCATCCACTTGAAGCCGGGCTGGGTGGACAGCTTGTCCAGCGGGTCCTTCAGGGCCATGCCCAGCAGGATGATCAGCAGAATGTCCGGGATGGTGTACAGAATATCGGTGATACGCATCATGATATTGTCCACCCAGCCGCCGGCAAAGGCTGCAACCGCACCATAGGTAGCGCCGATGATCAGCACCAGCACAGAAGCGATCAGACCGACGGACAGGCTGACGCGGGTGCCCATCATGATACGCACAGCGAAGTCACGACCCATACGGTCGGTGCCCAGAATGTGCGGGAACACCTTTTCGCCTGCGTCGATACGCGCCTGCTCGGAAGCAGAGTACTCAAAGGGCTTCAGGTTGTTGCTGCCCTTCATCTGCTCGGAATAGCTGTAAGGCCAGACGGCGGGCAGCAGGTAGGCAAAGATGGCAATGGCAATGATGAACACAAAGCTGACCATGGCGATCTTGTTCTTCTTCAGGCGGCGGATACCGTCCTTCCAGAAGTTGACGCTTTCGCGCATGACCACCAGGCTCTGCTTTTCCTCATTGCTGGCGGGCAGAAAATCCTCCGCGTTGAGCTGCAGGCTGAGCGGATTCTTTTTAATGTTTTCCATGAAAATCGCTCCTTTCTCTTACTGCAGTTTGATGCGCGGGTCGATGATCTTATAAAGGATATCCACGATCACGTTTGCAATGATGACCATGCTGGACAGCAGGATGGTGGTGCCCATGATCATGGTGTAGTCACGGTTGGTGATAGCAGACACGAAGTCGCGGCCCAGACCGGGCACGGAGAAGATCTTTTCCACCACAAAAGAACCGGTCATCAGGCTGGCCAGCATGGGGCCGACGTAGGTGATAACAGGCAGGATGGCGTTGCGCAGTGCGTGCTTGAACAGGATCATGAACTGGGACACGCCCTTTGCGCGGGCAGTGCGCATATAGTCCTGACCCATGACGTCCAGCAGGCTGGAGCGCATCAGACGGGTGATATAAGCCGAGGGATAGATGGCCAGTGCAGTGACCGGCATGATATAGGCGGCTGCGCTGTTCAGACCAACGGTGGGCAGCACCTTCATTTTCATACCAAACTGGTACAATAGCAGCACGCTGGAAATAAAGCTGGGGATCGCGATGCCACAGGTAGCAAACACGATAATAACGTTATCCAGCCACTTGCCGCGGTTGTAAGCGGAAATGCAGCCCAGCGGGATGCCCACGCACAGAGCCACAACCACTGCAATGCCTGCCAGACGGCAGGACACCGGCAGCTTGCTGGCGATAATCTGGTTCACGGTACGGCCGCGCTGACGCAGGCTCAGACCCAGATCGCCGTGCAGAAGGCTCTCCATGTAGTTGACGTACTGCACACCCAGCGGCTTATCCAGGCCATACTTTTCGGCCAGAGCCTGCTGAGCAGCGGCACTGATGGACTTTTCTGCCACGAACGGGCCACCGGGGACCAGGTTCATGACAAAAAAGGTAACCGTGGCCACAATGAAGATACTGAAGATACCCATTGCGACACGCTTGATGATGTACTTTGCCATCGTTTGATGCCACTCCAATCCTATCAATGAATTACTATTTTTGCTCTCAGGCCGAGCCATACTTTCCCGCAGTCCGCCAGCCTCACACATAGCGGACGTCTGTCCTCGGCACACGGACAGAAAAAGCGAATAATAAAACGATGGCATCTTGCGGTCGCATAAACACCATCGTCCATACCCGAGAAACACTCTATATATTATAAGGATAACCACGGATTTTGTCAATTTACATGAAAAAAATTCACTTCATTTCAGCAAAGCATGAGCGAAATATTATACTTTATACAAATTTTCTGTATATTTGTAGGTAAAAGTGCTACTTCTTCGGCTTTTGGGTTGATTGTTCCGTTGGTGCGTACAATCTGCCCTCCCCTGTCGGTGCAAAAAGCAGTGTCTCTGCCCCGGAACCATCCATCCATACCGTTAGTATTTTTCTCCATATTGCAGCAAAAACGGCAAAACAAAGCCACCCGCAGCCCCTTCTCCGGCACGGTCGGTGCCCGGGAGATGTGCTGCGGGTGGTCATGGGTCGTTTTGCGGGTCAGGAGTACAGTTTTGCGGTCAGCTGGGAGTACATGGCGCTCTTCTGTGCTTTATAGGAGGCCATCGCCTGATCTGCCAATGCGGTGCTCTGGCCGTTGGCGGTCAGAATGGCGCGCATCTGGCTGACGATGCTCGCCACTTCCTTATCGTAGGACGCCTGCATCGCATACAGTCTGCCGCTTCTTGCCAGTACGATGGAGACTTTGCGTGCCTGTGTTTGCTGAGACTCCGGCAGCGACTTGAACTCTGCTTTTGCTCCGGCAATGCAGCTGTTCAGTTCTGCCTCGGCGCGCGCCTTAACGCTGTACAGCTGCTGCAGCAACGCCTTGACCTCTTTTTCATAAGCGGCTTCCTGTTTACTGGAAGAGGACGCCGGTTTTTCTGTACCGGAATTGGCTGTACCGGCAGTCTCCTGCTTGCCGGAGGAAGCGGTACTGCCGCTCTCCGTCCGGGAGGCAGCGCTCCCCGAAGAAGCAGAAGAACCTGCCGGGGCGGACACCGAACCTGCTCCCTCCTGCGGAGCACTGGCTGATGCTTCTTGTTCCCCACTGTTGGACGCAGCGGCTTCGTCGGTCAGTTCTTCCAGCGTGATCTCGCCGCTGAGCAGCTTATCCAGATCATCATCCGTCAAGGTGAGCTGTGTACTGTCTGCCGGAGCATCCGGCAGGGTTTCCGGCAGACCGGCTGCCATACTGTGGAGATAGAACAGCACCCCAAGGACTGCTGCTGCCAGCAGAACCACCAGCGCACCCAGCACGATCAATACGATTTTCAGGACCTTATTTTTCTTCATACCAAAATCCGCTGCCCGGGCAGAGTACACCTCCGCCCGGGCAGTTTTCTCCTTACTTTAGGATCAGACCCACCTGCCCAAAAACTTTTTGGGCTGATGCAGGGTCACAGCGTCCAGCTCCTGATCGTGGAACAGCTCATCGCCGTTGTGCACGATGCGGGCGGCAGTTTCCTTACCCAGCAGCTTTTCCAGCTGCTGCACGCCCTGTGCCATGTGTGGCGGGCGCTTGTCCGGGGAATGGGTATCGGTGGAGATGACATGAACTAGTCCCCACTGGATGAACTTGCACAGCTTTTTGCAGAGCTTGGGTTCCAGCAGGGCGCCCACGTTGATCTGCGCATAGGCACCGGCGGCTACCCAGTCGTACAGCAGGGTGGGATCCTCCAGCACATAGGGGTAGCGCTCGATATGCGCGATCAACGGCACGATGCCCTGCTGCTGCAAATTGTACAGGGTCTGCCGAATAAAATGCGGCTTGTGGGTGGTGGGAAACTCCAGCAGCAGATAGGCGGTATCTCCCATGCACAGCGCCCGGGTGTCCAGCTCGCACAGACCGGGAGAAAAGAACACCTCTGCACCCAGCTTGAAGTCGAACTGCATGGGCTGCCCTTCCAGTGCGGCGGTCAGCTGTTCAAAGGCAGTCTGCCGCTTTTCCGTAAAGGCTTCTACCGTGGTGCGTTCGCTGTTGAAGTGGCTGGTGAACGCGATGTTGCGCACACCATCCTCATATTCCCTGCGCAGCAGCTCCAGCGAGACTGCCGTATCCTTTGCGCCGTCATCCATGCCGGGCAGAATGTGACAATGCAGATCGGTCATAACAATGCTTCCTTATTATTTACCGGCAGTGGCATCCTGCTTGCCGTAGGCATAGTTGTAGTTGTAAGCATAGCTGTATGCGTAGCTGGAGCCCTTGAGTGCCTTCTTCATGTCGTATCGGGTCAGCACGCTGCCCAGCACCCGGACACCGGCATCCTGCAGCTTTTTCACTGCGCCGCGCACCGCATCGGTGGGGGCGTAGTCGGAGCGCACTACAAAGATGGCACCATCCACATAGCGGCCGATGACGGCTGCATCGGTGACCACCGACACCGGGGGTGCATCAATAATGACAAAATCGAACTTCTGGCGCAGAGTATCCACCATAGCCTGCATCTGCGGCTGGCTCAGCATCTCGGAGGGGTTCGGCGGCGGGGTGCCTGCGGGCAGGAAGGTCATGTTCATTTCCTTCAGCTCCTGCAAAGCCTCGTCCAGCGTGCACTGGTTGGACAGCACGTTGGAAACGCCCTTTACATTGTGACCAGCCTTCAGATAGCGGTGCAGCACCGGCTTGCGCAGGTCGCAATCCACCAGCGCCACCTTTTTGCCGCTTTCGGCCAGCGTCAGCGCCAGATTGATTGCCACATTGCTCTTGGATTCCTCCGGCACGGTACTGGTGATGACCAGCGTGTGCACGTCCATGGAGCCTGCCATAAAGTCCAGATTGGTGCGCAGAGACTTGTAAGCCTCCACATAGCCAAAGGGCATCTTTTTATCGGTGATCAGCTGCAGGGTGCGGTGCTCACCTTCTTTTTTCTTTTTACCAAACAGATTCCACATCGTCTTACACCTCCGGGATCAGGCCCAGCACGGGCAGGCCGAGCTTCTTCTGAATATCTTCGTCATCCACAATGGTATCATGCAGCAGATGTGCCAGCACCAGCACGCCGCACACCAGAACAGCACCCAGCAGACCAGCCAGCACAACGTACTTCTTGGTCTGGGGGAACACCTTGTTGGGGTTGATAGACACATCGCTCACCGTCTTGCAGGAACCGGCTTCCACCTTTTCCACCAGCACGTCGGGCACGATTTCGGAGATCGTCTGGGCGATCTCGCCTGCGCGCTCTGCATCCGTATCGGTGACCGTGATCTTCATGATCTGGGTAGCGTCCACATCGGCAACATCCACCATGTCGTACAGCTCGGCGTAGGTCATGTCCAGATCCAGCTCATCAATGACCTCGTTCAGCACGGTGTTGCCCTTGATGATGACCGCATAGGTGCTGATCAGGTTCTTAGCCGAGTTGAAGTTATCACTGGTGAAGGTAGTAGTCGTGTCCTGCCGGGTGTTCACGATCATGTTGATGGAAGCCTGATACTTGGGTGTAAGTGCAAACATACACACCAGCAGGCAGATCAGCGCTGCCGCAACAGCTGCTGCCACGATCTGCACAGCATGAGCCCACAGCAGGCGCGCCAGTTCCATCAGATCAATGGTCTCTTCGTCCTCCATGTTCCGGAGCGACTGTCCCATAGTTGTTTTTTCGTCCATAATAGAGAAACTCACCTTTCTTGTTCTTCCGCAGTGCAAGAAATGTACACCGGGTTCCTATAGATACACATTCGTTCTTTAATGATAACATATCTCGTTGTATTTTACAAGCAAAAATGCCATTTTCTACCGGCAAATACATGGATAAAATGTGCCATCTCCCGTACAAAAAAGGCATCCGCAGCACGTTGATGGCTGCGGATGCCCTAATTTTATGGATTTTTAGCAAAAGCGCTTAACGGGAGCCCTTGTCGTAGGGGATACCCTCGGCCTTGGGTGCCATGCTGTTCTTGGAGGTGAAGGCCAGAATGACCATGGAGGCCACAAAGGGCATCATATTATAGATGTTGCTGGACCAGTGCAGCTGTGCAAGGAAGGTGGAGTCTGCGATGTTGGCAAGGCTCTTGAACACGGCAAAGAACATGGCCGCGCCAAAGATGTGGAAAGGCTTCCACTGGCCAAAGATCATAACTGCCAATGCCAGAAAGCCTGCACCGGCCACGCCGACTTCAAAGTTCCAGGTCTGCACCGGGGGCACGATATAGGCCAGACCGCCGATGGCGCCCAGCGCACCGGAAAGGATGACACCGGCGTAACGCATTTTGTAGACGTTGATGCCCACCGAGTCCGCAGCCTGCGGGTGCTCGCCGCAGGCACGCAGACGCAGGCCGAAGCGGGTCTTATACAGCACGATGTAGCTGACCACCAGCAAGATCAGCCCCAACGGCACGAACACGCTGAGCTCCAGCCCGCCGATGCTGAACAGGAAGGGCTTGTTGGAGTAGTTCAGCTTGGCGCTGCCGCTCTCGCTGAAGTATTTGGAGATGACCACGGCAATGGCGGTGGCCAGCAGGTTCAGTGCCGTGCCGCCGATGGTCTGGTCTGCCTTCAGGTTGATGGAGGCAAAGGCCAGAAGCAGACTGTAAACCACGCCCGCCAGTGCCGCCACCAGAATGGAGATCAGCACCACAAGGAAGGGCGACAGGCTTTCAGGCAGCATAGTCAGGGTAAGCACACCGGCCACACCGCCGATGACCATGATGCCCTCCAGCGCAATGTTGATGATGCCGGAGTGTTCGCTGAACATACCGCCCAGTGCCACCAGCATCAGCACGATACCGTACAGCAGGGTATATTTGATCAGAAGCAGCATATTACTTGCCCTCCTTTTTGGTCTTTTCTGCGGCAGGCGCAGGCTCTGCGTTCACGTTGGTCTTTTCGGCATTCCGGAACAGCAGGCTCTGGATCTTGCCGCGGAACAGCATGGAGAATGCGCACAGGTAGATGATGATGCCGCTGATCAGATCCGAGATCTCAGTGGGGTAAAATTTGGTGGACAGGAAGGAGCCGCCGACCGAGATATGGGAGATGAACAGCGCAGAGAACACGGTACCGATGGGGTTGGAGCTTGCCAGCAGTGCCACCGAGATACCGTTGAAGCCCATGCCCGGCAGGCTGGTGGAGTTCAGCGGGTTCCACTGGGACACGTTGGACAGAAAGAACAGGCCTGCGCCGAAGCCCGCCAGCGCACCGGCAATGGCCATGGAGAGGATGATGTTCTTCTTCTCGTTGATACCGGCATAGCGGGCGGCGTTCTTGTTCAGGCCAACGGCCTTGAGCTCGTAGCCGAAGGTGGTCTTGTTCAGCACCACCCAGATCAGCACGGCCACCGCTGCCGCCAAGAAGATAGCAATGGTGGTGCTGTTGGTCTGGAACAGCTTGTTCAGGCCGAAGTCCGGGATCAGGGACTGGGCAAAATCGGCATTCTTGCTCAGGTTCAAGGTACGGGTGTTTCGCACGTCGTACATGGGGCCGGTGCCGTTCTGGTAAATAAGCTCATTTACCAGATACAGGCCGATCCAGTTGAACATGATGGAGGTAATGACCTCGTTGATGTTGAAGTAGGCCTTGAAGAAACCGGGGATCGCGCCCCACAGGCCGCCCAGCACGGCTGCTGCCAGCAGGCAGACGAACCAGGGCAGCTTGAGCATGATGGCGCAGTACAGCGCGCCGTAAGCGCCCAGCGTATACTGACCGGCTGCACCGATGTTGAACAGGCCGGTCTTGAAGGCAAAGGCCACGGACAGACCGGTCATGATCAGGGGTGCGGCATTGGCCAGTTCCTTGCCCACGCCGTAGGGGGCATCGTGGAAGCCGCCCTTGATGATGCGCACAAAACCATCGCCCCATGCGTGTGCGGGGTTGATGGCCACCAGCACCAGAAAGCCCACCAGCAAACCAATCAGGATGCACAGCAGTGCAGCCAGCACGCTGGTAACAGAACTTTGCAGGCTGCCGCTGTGGGAAAGTTTTTTCTTATTCATGTGTTACTGCTCCTCCTTTCCCTGCTTGCGGGCGCCTGCCATATACAGACCCAGCTCCTGCACGGTGGTGGTCTTGGGGTCAAACTCACCCACGATCTCGCCCTCGTACATTACAAGGATGCGGTCAGAAAGGTTCATCACCTCGTCCAGCTCCAAGCTGACCAGCAGCACGGCCTTGCCCCTGTCGCGCTCGGCCACGATCTGACGGTGGATGTACTCAATAGCACCCACATCCAGGCCACGGGTGGGCTGCACTGCCACCAGCAGCTTGGGGTCGCGGTCGATCTCGCGGGCAATGATGGCCTTCTGCTGGTTGCCGCCGGACATACTGCGCACGGTGGTCACACTGCCCTGACCGCTGCGCACGTCGTACTGCTTGATCAGCCGGTCGGAGTACTCGCGCACCTTATCGGCACGGATAAAGCCACCCTTCTGGAACTCCGGCTGCCAGTAGCGCTGCAGCACGATGTTGTTTTCCAGACTGAAATCCAGCACCAGACCGTGCTTGTGGCGGTCCTCCGGGATGTGACCCATGCCGTCCTTGGAGCGCTGGCGGATGCTCTCGTGGGTGATATCCTTGCCGTCCAACACCAGCTTGCCGCCAGACAGCTTGCTCAGGCCGGTCAGGCCGTAGATGAACTCGGTCTGGCCGTTGCCCTCGATGCCCGCCAGACAGACGATCTCGCCTGCGTGCACCTTGAAGGACACATCCTTCACCACGTCCTTCTTGCGCTGGTCGTTGTGAATGGTAACGTTTTCCACGTCCAGCATGGTCTCGCCGGGGTGTGCAGGCTGCTTTTCCACCTGCAGCTGCACGTCACGGCCCACCATGCGGCGGGAAAGCTCTTCCTTGGTGGTACCCTTGATATCCACCGTGCCCATATACTTGCCCTTGCGCAGCACGGTGCAGCGGTCGGCCACAGCCATGATCTCGTTGAGCTTATGGGTGATGAACAGGATGGACTTGCCCTCCTTCTTGAACCCGCGCATGATCTCCATCAGCTCGTCGATCTCCTGCGGGGTCAGCACAGCGGTGGGCTCGTCAAAGATCAGGATCTCGTTGTCGCGGTACAGCATCTTCAGGATCTCCACGCGCTGCTGCATACCCACCGAGATATCGCTGATCAGGGCGTCCGGGTCCACCCGCAGGCCGTACTTTTCGCTCAGCGCCATCACCTTTTTGCGTGCCTCGGCCTTCTGCAAAAAGCCCATCTTGTTGGGCTCCACGCCCAGAATGATGTTGTCCAGCACGCTGAAGCATTCCACCAGCTTGAAGTGCTGGTGTACCATGCCGATGCCCAGTGCGTTGGCATCGTTGGGGTTGCGGATGGCAACCTCCTTGCCGTTTTTCAGGATCTTGCCCTGTTCCGGCTGATACAGGCCGAACAGCACGCTCATCAGCGTACTTTTGCCCGCGCCGTTCTCGCCCAGAAGGGCGTGTACCTCGCCCTTGCGCAGTTGCAGGGTGATATCATCGTTTGCCTTGATACCGGGGAATTCCTTGGTAATGTGGAGCATCTCGATCACATAATCCTCTGCCAATCTGCTCACTCTCCTTTCGTGCCGTAACGACACCTTTTCTATACTACAAACCATTATACCTGATTTTTTGCGGTTTGCACACGGCTTTTTGATTTTTTGTCAAAAAGCACAAGCAAAAGTGTTACTTTTGTACGATCTGCATGATTTGCTCCCTGTTTCTCTTACACAGACATACAAAAAGGACGGGGTGCCCCTGCATGAGCACCCCGCCCCTATTACGGGAGTAATTCCGGGATAGCGATTACTGGATGTAGTTGACCTTGGTGAACTCGCTGACGGTGGGCTTGGTAGCGTCATCGGAGCTGTTGTCCACAACGATCTCGCCGGAAGCGATCTTGTCCTTCACAGCCTCGTACTCGTCCTTGGTGAAGGTCTTGAAGTTCCAGCTGTCATCAGCAGTGGGCAGGCCGATGTAGTCGCCGTCCTCCAGACCGAAGTTGCCGTTGGTAGCAGCGATGTTGCTCCACTCGCCGGCCTCGATGTCACCCAGAGCGGTGCTGACAGACTCAGACAGGCCCTTCATAGCGGAGGTGATGAACGGGTTGTAAGCGTAGCCGTCCTTTTCCACGCCGTTCGCGCCGATGTAGTTCTGGTCAACGTCAACGCCCACAACGTAGCCGTTGTTCTTCAGAGCAGCCTCAACAGCAGAGGTGTAGATGCCGCCGCCGCAGGCAAAGACGATCTGGGTGCCGTTGGCATACCAGCCCTCCATACGGGAGGTGATGTTGGCATCGCCGTAGAACTGGCCGCCGTAGAAGTAGTTGATATCAATGTTGGTGCCCAGCTCCTTTGCAGCAGCGTCAGCGCCCTGCACATAGCCGTAGCCGTAACGGATCACGGCGGGCACAGCCATGCCGCCCAGGAAGCCCAGCTTGGTGTAGCCGTCCTTAACAACGGCGTAGCCTGCCAGATAGCCTGCCTGCTCCTCCTTGAAGGTGATGCAGTAGCAGTTGGCGGGGATGCTGTCGGTGCCGATATCGCCCTGGGTCACATCGATAGCGATGAGCTTGACGTCAGGGTACTGCTCAGCAGCCCATGCCAGAGAGGCACCGTACAGGTAGCCCACGCAGACGATAACATCAGCGCCATCGTTGACAGCCTGACGGATCATGGTCTCGCGATCCTCATCGGAAGCATCAGAATCGGGGATGTAGTACTGGCAGTTGTCGCCCATGTAGCTGGAAACAGCAGCCCAGCAAGCCTGGTTGAAGCTCTCATCATCGATCGTGCCAGTATCGCAGGTCAGAGCGACCTTGGCGATCTTCTCAGCGCCGTCTGCTGCGCCGGAAGCGGCGGCAGAGCTGGCAGCTGCGGAAGAAGCAGTGCTGGTAGAAGAAGCGGAAGAACCGCCGCAGGCGGTCAGAGCAGCGGCAGCGGCAGCAGCACCGGCCACAGCCAGAAAGTTACGACGAGAAATCTTCATAAGAAACTCTCCTTTTATTTTAAAAAATTGCGTCAAATGAATGGAATGTGCGCTCTGGCACATTTACTGGCTCAAGTATAGCGGGTGGAAGTGACAGATGCAAGCAATTTCCGATTACAAATTCTTTACAAATCCCTTGTATAATTTATAAAAAAGTAATGCTTATTCACCAAATTTCCCCTGCTTGCGCTGTTTTTCGCAGAAAGACAGTTACTTTCCTTCCACGGCGCTGTTGCCCGCCACGTTGGAGGGGCCAAAGCCGAAGGGCAGCAGCTCGTCCATGCTGCGCTCGATGAAATCCTCCGGGGTCTTTGCCATAATGACGTTCAGTTCCGGCCCGCCGAACTCGAACAATGCCTGACGGCACACCCCGCAGGGCGAGGTGATCTGCCGGTTCACTTCGCCCCGGCGGCTGCCCACCACGGCGATATCCGTAAACGCGGTCACGCCCTCTGCCACCGCCTTGAACAGGGCGGTGCGCTCGGCGCAGCTGGTGGGGGTAAAGGCGGCGTTCTCCACGTTGCAGCCGGTAAAGATGCGGCCATCCGCAGCGCGCAGTGCAGCGCCCACCATAAAATCACTGTAAGGCGCATAGGCCTTTTCCCGTGCGGCCAGTGCCATGCGGATCAGCTGCTGCTTTTCTTCCATGGTCAGTTTTGTCATGCTGTTTCCTCCTTTTATGGGCAAAAACAGCGCGGCTGTGCCTTGGGGCAGCAGCCGCGCTGGAAAATTTATGCGATCAGTACTCTGCGCCCAGAGCGACCTTCATCATATCGGTAAAGCTCTTCTGGCGCTCCTCGGCGGTGGTGATGCCGGGAGCCACAAAGCTGTCCGAGATGGTCAGCAGGCAGGCGGCGTTCTTGCCCAGCACCTGCGCGTTGGCAAACAGGGCAAAGCTTTCCATCTCCACGCACAGGCAGCCGTCCTCGTCCCGCAGCTTTTCCCAGTAGGTGGGCTTTGCGTCCGAGGGCTGGCGGTAGAACACATCCGAGGAGTGGATGTTGCCCTCGATCAGGGGAATGCCCTGCTTTGCAGCGGAGGCACGCAGCTTTTCGTTCAAAGCTGCGCTGGGCAGAGTGATGTTGCCGGTAAAGCCGCTCTGCACCCGGGCGTAGTTGCTCTCGCTCACAGCGCCGGTAGCCAACACGGTGTCGAACAGCTTAGCCTTCTCGGTATAGCTGCCGGCAGAGCCGATGCGGATAATGTTCTCCACGCCGTAGAAGCTGAACAGCTCGTAGGAGTAGATGCCGATGGAGGGCATTCCCATACCGCTGCCCATCACGCTGATGGGACGGCCTTCGTAGGTGCCGGTAAAGCCCAGCATCCCGCGCACACCGGTCACCTGCCGGACATCCTGCAAAAAGGTGTCGGCAATGAACTTGGCACGCAGGGGGTCACCCGGCATAAGGACTGTCTTGGCGAAATCGCCCATTTCTGCGCTGATGTGAGGGGTAGACATAGATGATCTCTCCTTTTTATTCATGATACAGCAGAGGGGCTTTCCCCTGTGGAAAAGCCCTTGCTGCTATTTACCGATATTTGCTGCGGTTGAACACGTTCTGTGGTGCAATGTAAGAGCCGTTGCGCCGGATCTCGAAGTGGCAGTGGTTGCCGCTGGAACGTCCGGTGCTGCCCACATAGCCGATGAGCTGACCCTGCTTGACCGACTGACCGGCGTGCACCACCAGCGACAGGCAGTGGGCGTACAAGGTGGTGTAGCCGTTGCCGTGGCTGATGATGATGGAGTTGCCGTAGCCGTTGCCTGCACCGGCGCGGTTGTAGCCGGCCTTGGTCACCGTACCGCCTGCCGAAGCATAGATAGGCGTACCGGCTGCGGCGCAGATATCCACGCCCTTGTGGCTGCCGCCGTACCAGCGGGAGCAGTTCCGATAGCCGGGCACCGGCCAGATAAACCGTCCGCTGCCGGTGATATAGGATGCACCGGAGGACACCTTTTTGGTGCCCACCGTAACTTTTTCGGTCACAGGCTCCTTGGTCACCACAGTGCTCAGAATCTGCTGGGAAAGCTGATTGCCGTTTGCATCGTACACCCGCTGTGCCGTCACGGTGCGGATGCCGTTCTCGCCCTTCTGGGTAACACGCTTGGTACCGGAGTTCAGCTCCTTGGATTTGGTGGTCTCGGTGGTGTAGGCGATCTCTTCCTCCCAGCTTTCCACCTTGGTGATGCGCACCTCCAGCGTTTCCTCCTCCCGCACCACGGTCAGTGCATCGCCGGGCAGGATCTTGGAGTTCTGGGTCAGGCCGTTTTCCCCGTTGGCGGTAAAGCCGGTGTTCATTTCGCACAGTTCCTTCACGGTCAGGCCGTTTTTCTGGGCAATGGACCAAATGGTATCGCCGCTCTGCACCGTATAGGATTTTTCCGCCTGCTGCACGCCGGAGAGCAGCTGCTCCACCTCGGCTTCCTTCTGGAAGCTCTCGTTGAAGTAGATGCCGTTTTCCAGCGTGACATCCTTGTTGAAGCCCACAGTGGTGTTGGGGTCATCGGGGTTCTCGTAGGGTTCCAGCAGGCCGCTGATGTATCGTTGCAGGCTGCTGCCGTCCGCACACACGGCGGTCAGCTCACCGTCCAGATACAAAGCCGTGCCCTCGCTGATCTGGTCGCTGGAGGTTTTGAGGATAGCGTCAGCCACGTCATTTTCGTCCATCACGTCATGGGCGACGGTCACGGAATAAGTAGGCTCCACGGTAAAGCGCGCCTGTTCTGCACCGGAATAATTGATACGCTGCTGCACGGCCTCCAGCGCAGAGTTAAACACCTCTTCGTTGGCCACATAGCCCACGGTCTTGTCATCCACCTGTACCTGCAAGGCGTAGGGCTGGCGGATGGTAGTCTGGAACACAGTCACCATAACAGCCAGCGCTGCCACCGGCAGCACATACATGGCCATGCGGGGCACAAGACGGATGTTATCAGCAATGCCATGGGCAAGGAAGTGCCCGCTTGCGCGCAGCGCAGCGCCAAAGCCATTTTCCTTGCGCACCCGATGTGCGTGGCGCAGCAGCGCCCCGGTGCCCCGCAGGGCAAGCACTACCGGGCCGAACAGATCCCGCAGCAGCTGCGCCGCCCCGGGAAAGGCCATGGATGCGATATTTTTCAGCAAATCTTTGCCCGCCCGCAGCAGACGCTGCAAGCCGTGCTGCAAGCGGCGTCCTGTGCGGACCACGGCATACTCGGCAGAAAAGCCTACGGCGTACAACGTCTCGCCCACTATGGGTGCTACGGGGTTATGCAGCAGCTTACGCCACAACGTTTCCCGGCGGTGCTGGCGCTTGCGCCGCAGCCTGTGCCGCCGCAGCACACCCCGGCACTGGAACTGCGCCCACAGCGAGCGCAGCTTCTGGCGGCGGGGCTGCCGTACCGGCTGCGCAGCGGGCTGCTGCTCCTTTGTTTTATCTTCAGTCAACGGGATTTTTCTCCTTCCTGCGCCGCTGCAGGGCATTTTTTCGGCCCGGAACACAGCAGCTAGATGGTGTACGTTCCCCTGTTCAAAAGGCCAACAGGGCCTGTACACAATACGCTCTCTTTTTATTATACACTTTGCACGGTTTGAAACAAGCGCTTACATAAAATTTGGCTACTTTTTTCACGCAGTTTTCACGAAAAAAGCCCTTCCATATCCGGCGGCAGCGGGCTTTCCACCGTAACGTTGCGCAGCTGCAAGGGCATTTCTACCCGGATACCGTCCGGCAGCGGGGTGTATACAGGCACCGTAAAGCTTTGTCTGGCGCAGTGCAGCGCCTGCCGGCCAATGCGCTCCCGGCTGCCGCCGTAGAGGTCGTCTCCGGCAAGCGGATGGCCGATGGACGCAAAATGCACCCGGATCTGGTGGGTGCGGCCAGTCACCGGCACGCAGGCCGCAAGGCTAAGGCCGTTTTCTTCCTTTATAATAGTATATTCAGTGCGGCTGGGCTTGCCCTCGGGGGTAACGCAGCGCCCGATGATGCTGTCGCTCCGGCGGCCGATGGGTGCATCGATGACCCCTTCCCCCAGCGGCAGCGCACCCTGCGCAATGGCATAGTACAGCTTTGCCACCCCGCCCGCCAAGAGCGGCGCTGCGTAGGCGTTTTTCGCCGCCAGCACAAGGCCGCTGGTGTCCTTATCAATACGGTTCACCGGACGGAACACCGGACTGTGGCCGTGTTCTGCCGCCCACGCGGCGTAGCCGTTTGCCAGCGTACCACCGGGGTAGTTCAGGGTGGGATGCACCGCCAGCTGCGGCGGCTTTTCCAGCACCACCGCAAAGGCGTCCTCGTAGACCACCTTGACCGGAATTTCCGGCTGCGGGGTCACGCCATCCCCTTCCGGCGGCAGCGCAAAGGAGAACACCTGCCCGGGAAAGATGCGCCGGTTTGCCAGCACGGGCACACCGTCCGCAAAAAAGCCGCCACCCCGGAACTTGACTGCCCGGGCAAGGTCCGTAGAGACAGCACACTGGCGCAGAAAGCTGCGCACCAGCACCCCATCGTGGGTGGTAGCCGTATCTGGCACGGCAAAATACAGCTGCATGGCCTGCCCCTCCCCTGCAAAATCCACAAAAAACACAAATGATATTATAACAAAAATCCGTTTCACTTGCAAATCTTACTTTTTTATGGTATCATGAGGAACGGAAAACGAGTGGAACATACGGCGGCGGGGCGGCTTTGACCGCTCTGAGGAAAGTCCGGGCCTCACAGAGCACGGTAACTGCTAACGGCAGCCGAGGGTGACCTTAGGGAAAGTGCAACAGAAAACAAACCGCCGCAGCAATGCGGTAAGGATGAAACGGCGAGGTAAGAGCTCACCAGCGCATGGGTGACCATGCGGCTTTGTAAACCCTACCGGAAGCAACGCCTATATGGGACGTACAGCGCTGCTCGCGTGTCCCGAAGGCGGCACGAGCCTGTCAGCAATGGCAGGCCTAGACAGATCGTCGTTTAATACAGAACCCGGCTTACGGTCTATCTCGTTTTCCCTTTTGTGTTTTTGCGCTGTCTGCTGCGTGCAGGCAGCGTTTTTTGTTGTTGTAACGCAAAAAAGACCACCGCACAGTATTTGTGCAGTGGCCTTTTTGTCGCTTGCAAGACCATTGAAAACGCCCGCCGCGTGCGCTTTGGGCATATTTAGCGGAATAATTATTTTAAATTGCATCCCGGGAAAATCTGCGGATTTTCCCGGGATGCCTTTTCACGCAAAAGGGACTGCTCAGTTCCCGCCTGCGCCAAGGATGGCGTCCAGCACGGTGGAGGCAGCGCTGTACAGCGAGCCTGCGGCCTGTTCTACCTGCTCCTGCGTGGGCAGGCTGACAGCGGGCGTCTCGGTGCTGCCGCCCTCGGCGGGGGTGGTCTCCGGCTGGGGCGTCTCGGTAGCTGCGGGCTGCTCGGCGGGCGTCTCTGCGGGCTGCTCGGTGGGTTGCTCTGCCGGTTGTTCGGCGGGCTGCTCCGGCACGCTTTCCGCAGGTTCTTCCACGATCACGCTGTCGGCAGGCGTCTCGGGCACCGAGACAGCGGCATCGGGGTCAGTGGTGGGGGTGTACACATCCGTCTTTTCCGGGGTCTGGGTGGTGGAGCTTACCGTGCCTTCGCCGCCCATCACCGCCGCGATCATCTCTTTGGCCTTTGCCACAGAGGCTTCATCCGGCTTCATGACGTAGAGCTTCTGCCCCTTGGCAGAGTAGCACTTGGTGCTGCTGCCGGAGGTGCCTGTAACGGTGTAGCGTTCAATATTCCACTCTGCAAAATCGCTCAGCTGCATGCGCACCAGCGCGCTGATCTGGTTGGTAGAAAGGCTGGTAACAAAGCTGTCGGAAACAGCATCCAGAATCTTGGTAAAGCCCATCAGCAGCGCCGGGGACTTGATCTTGTTCAGCATGGCATCGATCACCTTCATCTGGTTGATGCCGCGCTGCACATCGCCGGTCTTAAAGGCGTGGCGCTCGCGGGCAAAGGCCAGCGCAGCCTTGCCATCCAGATGGTTCCACCCCTCCACAAAGGTGGTGGGGTCGTAGTAGCCGGGGCTGCCTACTGAGGTGAACGCCTGATCGGAGTACACGTCCACGCCGCCCAGTGCATCAATAACGTTGATGAACCCTGCAAAATTGATGCGGATGTAGTGCTGCACGTCCACCCCGTACAGGTTGCCGAGGGTGTCCATGCTGGTCTGCACGCCGTAAAGCCCGGCGTGGGTCAGCTTATCCTTGCTGTTCGTTCCGGCAAGGTCCACATAGTAATCGCGCGGGGTGTTGATCAGCACCACCTGCTTGGTAACGGGGTTCACGGCGGCAATGATATTCACATCGCTTCGTGCTTTATCAGTCAGATCACCGCGGGTATCCACGCCGCTCAGGTACACCACAAAAGGCTCTTTGGTGATCTTATTCGCCTCGGCGTTGCTCAAAAAGCCATTGGTCATATTGTCCAGCGCTGCAAGGCCCTGCTGCGCCCACACGCAGCCCATTGCCATGGCGGCGCACAGCACCACCGAGAACACCCGGGACACGGTGCCTGCAGTTTTGTACTCCTGACAGCGCTTGACCAGCAGCCACAGCAGCGCCAGCAGCGCCGCCAGCACCACCAGATACAGCACCGGCAGCATCTGGGTGCGCCAGAGCTGCACCAGCACCAGAACGCTTAAAATTGCCTGTACGGTCAGCAAGATCTTCCCTCGTTTCGGGGGCAGGTACGCCCCATTCTCCCCGCCAGCAGTGCTGCGGGGGGTGTTTTGCTGCGGGCGGCGGGGCGGCGCAGCCTGCTCCGGCGGCAGCTCCGAGAAAAACGCGGCGCTGTCCACCACCACGGTAGCGTCCTGCTGCTCAGCCTTGTGCAAAAGACGGTGCAGGGAACGACCGTCCTCCTTGCGGGAATGCTCGTTTTCGTCCAACATGAGAATACTCCTTTTTTAGCCCACCGGAACGATGGTCAGCACGGCGCGGGCGGGCAGGCAGGTGGCGGTCTGATCCTCCGCCGACAGCCAGCCAAAGCCCTCGCAGATGTGATCCGGGCAGGGCGATTCAACAAACCGCGCTCTGCCGTCCTTTACCTCTATATGCACCGTATAATAACCGGTGTCCACACTGTAAGTCTCGTCCTTTTCCAGCGGAATGTCCAGCACGGTGTTGCTATCGCCGTAAATCAGCTGGGCAGTCAGTTTTCCACCTGTGGCGTTGTGGCTGCGCACGGCCAGCAGCACCGCTGCTATGGCCAGCACCACCACCGCAAACAGGATATTGGTCAAAAGCTTTTTCTTCTTCATGGCTTACTGCTCCCCGGGCTTGAGCTGCTCCAGCTCAGCCAGCCAGAGGGTGGCGCAGGCGTCGCTGGGCATCCGCCAGTCGCCCCGGGGCGAAAGGGTCACACTGCCCACCTTGGGGCCGTCCGGCAGGCAGCTGCGCTTGAACTGCTGGGCAAAAAAGCGCCAGTAAAAGTTGCGCAGCCACTTGTACAGCACGGCGTCCGTATACTCTGCCCTGCCCGCAAAAGCAGCCTTTGCCAGCCGGTAGATCTTTGCCGGGCCAAAGCCGCAGCGCAGCACATAATACAGGTAAAAATCGTGCAGCTCGTAGGGGCCCACTAAATCCTCGGTGATCTGTGCAATTTCGCCGTCCTTGGCGGGCAGCAGCTCCGGCGAGACCGGGGTAGCCAGAATATCCAGCAGCACATCGTGCAAAGCGGCGGTGGCGGCGGCTTCGGCTTCGTACTGCACCAGATAGCGCACCAGCGTTTTGGGCACACCGGCATTCACGCCGTACATGCTCATGTGGTCGCCGTTGTAGGTAGCCCAGCCCAGCGCCAGCTCCGAAAGGTCGCCCGTGCCCACCACAAGGCCGCCGGTGCGGTTGGCAAGGTCCATCAACTCCAGCGTGCGCACACGCGCCTGCCCGTTTTCAAAGGTAACGTCCAGCACAGTCTCGTCCTGCCCGATATCCGCAAAGTGGCTGCGCACAGTGTTGGCGATGCGAATTTCCTGAAAGCTTACGCCCAGCTCCTCGCACAAAATCTCGGCGTTGCTGCGGGTGCGTTTGGTAGTGCCAAAGCAGGGCATGGTCACCGCCAGCACATCGGCGGCGGGGCGGTGCAGCTGCTTCATGGCGCGCACTGCCACCAGCAGGGCAAGGCAGCTGTCCAAGCCGCCGGAAATACCAATGACCGCTGTTTTTGCGTGGGCGTGTTCCAGCCGCTTGGCAAGGCCGTCGGCCTGCATCTTTAAAATCAGCTCGCACCGGGCGGCGCGGCGCTGCGGGTCGCCCGGCACAAAGGGCGCGGGGTCGATGCGGCGGGTGAGCACCGTTTCCTCCGGTGTAAGGTCAAATTCCACCGTGACATAGCCCTCGGCAGTGTGCTCAAAGCTGGTGTTGCGGGCACGCTCGGCCTCCATGCGCTGGCAGTCCAGCTCGGTCTCAGCGTAATCGTCCGCAAAGGGCGCAGTCTCGGCCAGAATGCTGCCGTCCTCGGCAACGAGGTCGTGCCCGGCAAACACCATGTCGGTGGTGCTTTCGCCGTGCCCTGCCGAGGCGTACAGGTAGCCGCACAGCAGCCGGGCAGACTGGTTTGCCACCAGCGCGCGGCGGTACTCGGCTTTGCCCACGGTCTCATCGCTGGCGGAAAGGTTTGCGATGACGGTAGCGCCCGCCAGTGCGTGGAAGGTGGAAGGCGGCAGCGCGCTCCACAAATCCTCGCACAGCTCCACACCCAGCACAAAGCTGGGCATCTGGCGGCAGCGGAACAGCAGCGATGTGCCAAAGGGCACCTGCTGCCCGCAGACGGTCACCGTCTGCACCTCGGTGCTGCCGGGGGTGAACTGACGCTTTTCGTAAAACTCGCCGTAGTTGGGCAGGTAGGTCTTGGGCACGATGCCCAGCAGCTGCCCCCGGCACAGCACAGCGGCGCAGTTGTACAGCTTGCCGTGCACCAGCAGCGGCAAGCCCACCAGCGCTACGGTATCCAGCGTGCAGGTCTGCGCAAGCAGCCACTCCAGCGCATCCAGTGCGCCCTGCTGCAAGGTGCGCTGCAAAAACAAATCGCCGCAGGTGTAGCCGGTAAGGCAAAACTCCGGGAATACCGCCAGCTTTACCCCGCGCTGCGCGGCAGCTTGCAGCTGCGCCAGCACCTGCTGCGCGTTATAAGTGCAGTCTGCCACCCGCAGCGCGGGCGAAAAGGCAGCTGCCTTTAAAAAACCATCTTTCATAAGAGGATTTCACATCCTGTCTGTTTCAATGTTGCCATGGTGACCCATGTTGACCATAGTATACCACAAACAGCACAAAACGGAAAGTAACAGACTGGTAAAAGAAGTGTGAACGTGGGAAAACCCTCTCAGTCTTGTTTTTTCCGGTTAGCGACTCCCCGGAGTGTACCCCTTCCGTCTGCTCACTTCGTTCGCAGCCACCTTCCCCAAGGGGACGGCTTTGGGCGGTGATGGCAAACTTTCCGGCATTGCCAAAAGGCGCCCCCTTGGGGGAGCTGGCGAGCGCAGCGAGACGGAAGGGGTAAAAAAACACCCCCGCAGGCATAAGCCCACGGGGGTGTTATTATGCTAGTATGTTCCCTGCACCCCTAAGGGTACAGTCACGCAAGCATGAGCTAATCAGCTAAACTGATTAGGCAACCTTCCAAACGTTCTCGCTGACAACGTTCTTAGCGGTGCCGAAGCCCAGGTTGTAGATAGCAGCCAGGTTGCCAGCAACGTTCAGGATGCTGTTCACAACGCCCAGAGCGCCGTAGCCGAACTTCTGAGCGCCAGTGGACTTATCGGTCACATTATCGGTGTAGTTCTTCTTCCAAATGGTGCTGAACTGGCCGCCGAAGCCGGTCAGGCCGTCGCCGGGGGTCCAGGTGCCGCTGAACACAGCGCCAACGGTGTTGTCCAGGAAGCCCTGAACGTACTTGTTACCAACGATGGTAATCAGGTTCTTGTGGAAGTTCTGCCACTGAGCAGCGCCCATAGCGGGTGCCAGGTAGTCAGCAACGCTACCGCCCATAACGTAGGTCATCTCGTTCTCAGACACAGCAGAGAAATTTGCAGGCATCATCATAATGAATTACTCCCTTCAAAAATAGAAAAAATATTTTCGAACCGGTGTTTCCGGTTCAATCCTTGCTAGGATGGCAATAATATACCACACTTTCCAGAAATGTTCAAGTACTTTTTTGAAAAAAGTGTAAAAACTGTGAAACCTCGTCCCCGCTTTTGTAGCAAATGTGCACTGTTCATGCGGGTTTTTCTGGTGTGACAAGTTTTTTCGCAAATTTGTGAAAAATAGAATTACCAGAACCATAAGGCGGTGCTGCACAATGAAAACAGTTGTTTTTGTGGACGAATTGCTGCTGGTAAACTTTGCTGCAGCCGCCGCGCTGCTGCTGGGCGCGGGGCTTTTGTGCGGGCGCAGCTGCACCGGGCTGCGGCTGTGCGTGGGCAGCGCGGCGGCTGCGGCAAGCACCCTTGCCCTGCTGGCGCCGCCGTGGCCCGCCCCGCTGGCGATACTATATAAAATAGCCAGCTGCTGCGGGGTGGTGGCGGTGTGCTACGGCGTGCCCGGCGCGCGCAGCTTTGCCCGGCTGTGCGGGTGGTACGCGGCGCTGAACGGCCTGCTGTGCGGCGCGGTGGTGCTGCCCGGGGTACAGGCCAATAACCTGAGCGTGCTGCTGCCGGTGCGCCCGGGGCGGCTTTTGCTGTGCTGCGCCGGGGTGTATGCACTGCTGCGCGGGCTGCTGGCGGTGTTTGGCCGCCCGCAGCGGGGCTGCTTTGCCGCCGTGCTTCACCTTGCGGGAGCAGCTGTGCCCGTGCAGGCCTACCATGACACCGGCTTTACCCTGCAAGACCCCCTTGCCGGGCGGCGGGTGGTGCTGGTGCAGTACCCGCCGGTGCGCAGTCGGCTGCCCGCGCCGCTGCGGGAAACCTTAGACAGCTGGTTTGCCGCCGGTGCTGCCCCGCCCCCGGGGCTGGGGGTGCAGTTTGTGCCCTGCGCCGCCGTTACCGGCCACTGCCTGCTGCCGGCCGTACCCGCTGTGCTATGCTGCGGGCAGCACCGTGTGCCCGGCCTGCTGGCGGCCTTTTGCGCGCCGGATGCCCCCACTGGCGCGTGGACGCTGCTGTTGGGGGATGACGTAGCGGAGGAGGCGGGGGTGTAAGCCCCCTATAATACATATAATATTTGATGCACAGGAGGGATTTCCATGTTGCAGTTTTTACGGCAAGTCTGGCGGTGGCTGTGGGGGCATTTGCGCTACTGCGGCGCGGTGCATTATCTGGCAGGCGGGCCAAGCCTGCCCCCGCCCCTGAGCCCCGAGCAGGAAAAAGCCCTGCTTGACCGCATGGCTGCCGGGGACGCAGCCGCCCGCGAGGAGCTGATCACCCACAACCTGCGGCTGGTGGTGTATCTGGCAAAAAAGTACGAGAACAGCGGCGTGCCCGCCGAGGACTTGGTAAGCATCGGTACCATTGGGCTGATCAAGGCGGTAAACACCTTCACCCCTGCCCGCAGCATCAAGCTTGCCACCTACGCCAGCCGCTGCATCGGCAACGAGATCTTGATGTACCTGCGCAAAAGCTCCAACCGCCGGCAGGAGACCAGCATCGACGAGCCTTTGAACGTGGACGGCGACGGCAACGAGCTGCTGCTCTCGGACATCCTTGGCAGCGACGCCAACGCGGTAAGCCAGCAGCTGGAGCAGGACGCCGAGCGCGCGGTACTGCGCAGCGCCGTGGCGGCGCTCTCGGCACGGGAGCGGCAGATCATGGAACTGCGTTTCGGCCTTACCGACGGCGTGGAGCGCACCCAGAAGGAAGCCGCCGATGCCCTTGGCATCAGCCAGAGTTATATTTCCCGGCTGGAAAAGCGCATCATCCATACCCTGAAAGCCCGGCTGGAGAGCGAGTAACAGCGGGCGTAGCGCTTGACATTCTACATTGGAACGTGTATAATGAAAACACAAGAGGCGCTGGCCCTGCAAACGGCTAGCTTCTCATTGGCGAGTCAAGATTGACCGTTGCTTGGGGAAGCGTTGGCGGTCAATCTTTTTTTGCATTCTTGCGTTCCATGGTAATCTTCCATGCAATGTCGAACACTGCGCGGACAACGTTGACGGCAAGCGACAACGCTGCGATGATTTCGGAGATCGTCATGTCCTGCTCACCCCCCTTCGTTAAAACTCCGGGAAGTGCTGCTCAATCTGATTGAACCTCCTCCCGGGTCGTTCTGGGTCGTTCCGCAATGGAAACGAGCGTCAGTTTGCCAACAGAGAAGGTAGCCGCCTGCGTTTGTGGGCACAGCGCCTGATGGACGGCTTGCGCCGCCAGTCACAGCATACCATAAAATTACAGCTTTGTCTACAAAGCGCCCCTCTTTTGCGGAGGGGCGCTCAATTTTTTCCACGCATAGCGCCCGGCGCACAGAGCCATACTTCCGGTAAAGCTAAAAGACCGGGGGCGTTTGGATGTACAACAAGGTGGAGCTATGCGGCGTGAACACAGGGCAGCTGCCGGTGCTGACCGAGGCGGAAAAGCGGCAGCTGCTCACCCTTGCCCACGCCGGGGACAAGGCTGCCCGGGCGCGGATGGTGGAGGGCAATTTGCGGCTGGTGCTCAGCGTGGTGCAGCGGTTTGCCCAGCGGGGCGAGAATCTGGACGACCTGTTTCAGGTGGGGTGCATCGGGCTGATCAAGGCCATCGACAATTTTGACCCCGCGCAGCCGGTGCGGTTCTCCACCTACGGCGTGCCCATGATCATCGGGGAGATCCGGCGTTTTCTGCGGGACAACAACGCCCTGCGGGTAAGCCGTACCCTGCGGGACACCGCCTACCGTGCCATGCAGGCGCGGGAAACGCTGGAAAAGCAGCTAGGGCGCGAGCCCACCATGGACGAGATCGCCGCAGCAGCGGGGCTTGCCCGGCGCGAGGTGACCGCCGCGCTGGAGTCGGTGGTAGAACCGCTCAGCCTTGATGAGCCGGTGTACACCGACGGCGGCGATGCCATGTATGTGATCGATCAGGTGCGCGACCCGGACAGCGAGGAGAGCTGGATCAGCGGGTTGCAGTTCCGCGATACGGTAGCCGCGCTTTCCCCCCGGGAAAAGCGCATCATGGAGCTGCGGTATCTGCGCGGCAAAACGCAGATGGAGGTAGCGCAGGAGATCGGCATCAGTCAGGCACAGGTAAGCCGACTGGAAAAGGGCGCGCTGCAGCAGTTTCACACCGGGGGATGAAAGCAGCCGCTTTTCTCTGCGCCCCTATGAAAAAGCGGTTCAAAAGCACCCGCAGGTGTTTTTGAACCACGAATTATAATCATGCTTTCCTCTGAATATGGCCAAAGCAGCGCGGCGGCCATTCAAAATCGTCCCAGTCAAAAAAGACCGCTGCGCAGGGCAGTGGTCTTTTTTGGCTTTAGCGGCGGCTGTATCTGCGCCGGGTGGCAGCACCGCCTCGCAGGTGGCGCTCGGCCTTGTTGCGCGCCAGCACGGCACGCACCTGCCCGTACAGCGCAGGGCTGATGCTGCGCAGCCGCACGGCAACATCCTTGTGCACGGTGGACTTGCTGCACCCGAACGCAGCCGCCGCTGCCCGCACCGTGGCGTTGTGGGCAGCAATGTACTCCCCCAGCTGCACGGCGCGCTGTTCTGGATCGGCTTTCATATCCCGCCTCCCTGCGTTCCAGCTTTGCAATGGTATAACATACGCGCTGCCGGGGCGGAATATGTCTGCGGGCTTGACTTTTTGTCCCCCGGCGCGTATACTGTGGGCGGACATAAAAACAGGGGTGCCGTAAGGCTGAGATCCGCATAATGCGGAGTACCCTTTACCTGATCCGGGCAATGCCGGCGTAGGGAGTTTGCGGAACTGTCCGGTACGTTCAACAAACCTCCATGCGTCTGCTGCCAGCAGGCGCATTTTGTTTTTGTGTACTACTATGAGAGAGGAATTTTTTTCATCATGTCCAAAACCTATTCCAAGACCCGTATTCTGGTGGAATGCGCCCTGATGATCGCCATTGGCACGGTGCTTTCCAACATCAAGTTCTTCACCATGCCCAACGGCGGCAGCATTACCCTGCTGAGCATGCTGCCCTTTGTGCTGGTGTCCTTCCGCCACGGCGCAAAGTGGGGCCTGTTCACCGGTTTCGTGAACGCCTGCCTGCAAATGATCATGGGCTTCTACCCTCCTCCCGCTTCCACCTTCCTCTACTTCCTCGGTGAGGTGCTGCTGGACTATGTGCTGGCCTTTATGGCACTGGGTCTGGCCGAGCTGTTCGCCCGCCCCTTCAAGAACCGCACCGTAGGCGTGGCCGTGGGCACCTTTGCCGCCGGTTTCCTGCGCTTTATGTGCAGCTTTTTGTCCGGCGTGCTGGTCTGGGGCAACCTGAATGATGGTCTGGCCGCATGGACTTACAGCCTGACCTACAACGGCAGTTATATGCTGCCCGAGACCCTGCTCACCATGGTGGCCGCTGTGCTGTTGTGCCGTGTGGCCCCGCAGATCTTCGACCGTCAGGCACGCTAAGGTGTAGTTTTCTCAAAAAGAGCTCTCCCCTGCTTTCCGATCCCCGCCGGGCACACGCCCTGCGGGGATTTTTTGCTGCAAAAAATTTTCAAAAAACTGTTGACAAGCGCCCCTGTGGCTGGTATAATTACACACGTCGTCAGGCACAAGACAAGACATCTGGGGGTTTAGCTCAGCTGGGAGAGCGCTTGCATGGCATGCAAGAGGTCACCGGTTCGATCCCGGTAATCTCCACCAGAAAGAAAAGCACTGCACAGAAACGTGTGGTGCTTTTTTGTTAAGGCCAACCGAGTGAGGGTTTTGCTCAACCGGGAGAGCGCCGTGCATGGACTGCAAGAGGGTCACCGTGATTACAACAGCCCGGTAATCTCTACCAGAACCAAAGCACCACACAGAGATGTGTGGTGCTTTTTGTTTTATCTGCCGTTCACCTTAACGACCCCTTTCATGAAAAAAGCGTTTGTCGCAGCCCGCAGGCCGTGACAAACGCTTTTTATTTTACTGTGCGCCCAAGCGCATTTTGAAGTCCTGATAACCGAAGTGCACCAGCTCCCGGCAATTGCCGTCTGCGCCCAGCAGCCAGATGGGCGGCAGGGGCATGCCGTTGAAGGTGTTGTTCTTGCAGGTGGTGTAGATGGCCATATCGCCGAAGATGAGCTTATCCCCCTCAGCAAGAGGTGCATCAAAGCTGTAATCCCCGATGATATCCCCCGCAAGGCAGGTGGGGCCGCCCAGCCGGACAGTGTGTGCCTTCTCCCCTGCCTCACCGGCATCCAGCAGCGGCGGGCGGTAGGGCATCTCGATGACGTCCGGGGTGTGGCAGGCTGCGGACATATCCAGAATGGCAAGACGGGTATCCCCGTTGCACAGGGTGTCCAGCACGGTGGTAACCAGATAGCCCGCGTTCAGCGCCCAAGCCTCGCCGGGCTCCAGATACACCTGTACGCCGTACTTCTGCCGCACCGATAGGATGCAGCTTTCCAGCGTAGCAAGGGCGTAGCCCGGGCGGGTGATGTGGTGTCCCCCGCCGAAATTGAGCCATTGCATCTTGGGCAGCAGGTCGGCAAACTTTTCCTCCACCGCTGCCAGCGTCACCGCCAGCGCGTCCGCGTCCTGCTCGCAGAGGGTGTGGAAGTGCAGACCGTCCAGCAGAGCGGGCAGCTCCGGGTGCGCGGCTACTGCGGCATCCCATTGGGCGCGGGTAGTGCCCAGACGGCTGCCGGGGGCGCAGGGGTCGTAAATTTCGTGCCCCTCCTGCGTGGAGCGCTCCGGATTGATGCGCAGACCGATGCTTTTGCCCGCCGCCTTTGCCGCCGGGCCGAATTTTGCCAGCTGGCTGGGCGAGTTGAACACGATGTGGTCGGCGTATTGCAGCAATTCCTCAAACTCATCTGCCCGGTAGGCGGCGCAGAACACATGGTTTTCCTTCTCCGGCAGCTCTTCCCTGCCCAAATGGCTCTCGTACAGGCCGCTGGCCTCGGTACCGGCCAGATAGGGTGCCAGCACCGGGTAGACGTTAAAGTTGGAAAAAGCTTTCTGCGCCAGCAGAATACGGCAGCCGGTGCGCTGCTGCACCCCCAGCAGAATTTCGCCGTTGCGGCGCAGCTGGGCTTCGTCCAGCAGGTAGCAGGGCGTGGGCAGGCGGTGCAGCTGCTCCTCGGACAGGTTTGCCAGCCCCGCAAAGGGCGGGCGGCTGTCGCGCACCCGCATCAGTCCACCAGAGCCGGGTTGTGGCTCTCGGAGCGGGGCAGGCCGTACTTGTCCAGTGCATCCAGATACGGATCGGGATCAAACTCCTCGACAGTGTGCACGCCCTTGGTGGTCCACTTGCCGGTGAGCAGCATCAGGGCACCGCACATAGCCGGCACGCCGGTGGTGTAGCTGATGGCCTGAGAGCCCACTTCCTTGTAGCACTCCTGATGGTCGCAGACGTTGTAGATGTAGTAGGTCTTGTCCTTGCCGTCCTTTTTGCCGGTAAAGATGCAGCCGATGTTGGTCTTGCCCTTGGTACGGGGGCCAAGGCTGGCGGGGTCCGGCAGCAGAGCTTTGAGGAACTGGATGGGCACGATTTCCTGTCCGTTGAAATTGACAGGGGTGGTGGACAGCATGCCCACGTCCTCCAGACAGCGCATGTGGTCCAGATAGCTCTGGCCAAAGGTCATGAAGAAGCGGATGCGCTTTGCCTCCGGGATGTTCTTTGCCAGAGACTCGATCTCCTCGTGGTGCAGCAGGTACATATCCTTGTCGCCCACCTGATCGAAGTTGTACTCCCGCTTGATGCTCATAGCGGGAATTTCTACCCAGTGGCCGTTCTCCCAGTAGCTGCCCGGGGCAGACACCTCGCGCAGGTTGATCTCGGGGTTGAAGTTGGTGGCAAAAGCATAGCCGTGGTCGCCGCCGTTGCAGTCCAGAATGTCGATGGTGTCGATGGTATCGAACTCATGCTTTTTGGCGTAGGCGCAGTATGCCTGGGTCACACCCGGGTCAAAGCCGCTGCCCAGCAGGGCGGTCAGACCAGCTTCCTCGAACTTTTTGGCGTAAGCCCACTGCCAGCTGTAATCAAAGTAGGCAGAGAAGCCGGCCTCCTTGCAGCGCTTTTCATAGATGGCGCGCCACTCCGGGTCGTCGGTGTTCTCGGGCTCGTAGTTGGCGGTATCCATGTAGTTGACGCCGCAGGCAAGGCAGGCGTCCATGATGGTCAGATCCTGATAAGGCAGGGCGATATTCATCACAAGGTCGGGCTGGTAGGCCTTGATGAGGGCGATGACCTCCTCCACCTTGTCTGCGTCCACCTGTGCGGTGGTGATCTTGGTAGTAGTGGTGGGAGCCAGCTCGGCAGCCAGCTTATCACACTTTGCCTTGGTACGGCTGGCGATGCAGATCTCGGTGAACACCTCGGGCACCTGGCAGCACTTATGGATGGCAACAGAGGCCACGCCGCCGCAGCCGATGATCAGAACTTTGCTCATGTCGGTTACTCCTTTATCTATAAAATGGTAGGTTCGTATTTATACCTGAAAGCCCGGCCAGCCCTTGTCCAGCGCGATCAAAGTCTCGCGCAGCACCTTGCAGGCGGTGGCGGTGGAAACGCCGGTGGTGTCCAGCGTGGGGGCCAGCTCGTTCAGGTCTGCGCCGATGATGTTGGCTTTTGTCACGGTACGGATGGCATCCAGCAGCTGCAAAAAGCTTACGCCGCCGGCCTCCGGGGTACCGGTACCCGGGAAGCAGGAAGGGTCAAGGCAGTCCAGATCGATGGTCAGGTACACCGGCACCTTGCTCTCGCACAGCTGTGCGGTCAGCTCGGCAAGGCCGGTAAAATCGAACTTGTGCATCTCGGTGTGCTGGGCAGCAAACTCGAACTCTGCCCGGTCGCCGCTGCGGATGCAGAACTGATGGATGCGGCCATCCCCTACCAGCTCGTGGCAGCGGCGCAGCACGCAGGCGTGGCTGAGCTTTGCGCCCAAATAGTCGTCCCGCAGGTCGGCATGGGCATCGAAGTGGACGATGTGCAGGTCGGGATATTTCTTCACCGCAGCCCGTACCGCGCCCAGTGTGACCAAATGCTCGCCGCCCAGCAGCAGCGGGAACTTGCCGTCCTTCAAAATCTCCTCTGCCCGGGCCTCAATATCGGCCAGTGCCAGCTCGCTGGAGCCAAAGCACAGCTCCAGATCGCCGCTGTCGAACACGTCAAAATCGGTTAGGTCGGCATTCTGGTAGGGGCTGTAAGTTTCCAGACCATAGCTCTCGTGCCGGATGGCCGCCGGGCCAAACCGTGCGCCGGGGCGGTAGCTGGTGGTGGAATCGTAAGGCGCACCGTACAGCACGATGCTGGCGGCGCGGTAGCTGCTGTCGCAGCCGATAAAGTTCTCAACGTTGGGGTGCATCAGTGTTCCTCCACTTCCCGCAGCATCTCCTCCAGAAAAGCCGGCAGGTAGAATGCTCCGATATGCAGTTTTGTGGTGTAGTAGCGGGTGCGCATATTCAGCGCCTTCCACGATTCAGCGTCCAGATCATCGATGGGATGATATTTTTTGCTTGCAAAGCCGAACAGCCAGTACCCCGCCGCAAAGGTGGGGATATGTGCCTGATACACCCTGCTGATGGGGAAGGTGGACGCAATACGCTTGTGGCTGCGTTGCATAGCGCTGGCATCTTCGGCGTAGAAGGGGCTGCCCTGCTGGTTGACCATGATGCCGTCCTCTTTCAGGGCATTGAAGCAGCTACCGTAGAACTCGCGGGTGAACAGACCCTCGGAAGGGCCGAAGGGGTCGGAGGAGTCCACGATGATCAGGTCGTACTCTTCCTCGCAGCGGCGGATATACTTCAAGGCGTTCTCAAAGTAGATATGCACCCGGCGGTCATCCATACGGCAGGCATTGCCGGGCAGGTAGGCGCGGCAGGCCTCCACCACCTGCGGGTCCATCTCCACAAGGTCGATGCGCTCCACGCGGTCGTAGCGGGTCAGCTCCCGCACCACGCCGCCGTCTCCGGCACCGATGACCAGAATGTCCTTGGCCTCCTTGTGCACCGCCATGGGCACATGGACGATCATTTCATCGTAGATGAATTCGTCGCGCTCGGTCAGCATCACGTTGCCGTCCAGCGTGAGCACTCGGCCGAACTCCGGGGTCTCAAAGATATCAATGCGCTGGTAATCGCTCTGCTTGGAATAGAGCTGCTTATTCACACGGATGCTGTGCTTCACATCCGGGGTGTGAAACTCTGAAAACCAAAATTCCATCTTTTTCCCTCCTTATGCCAGAACATTCAGGTGCAAAATTTCAGGGTCCTCCGGGCCGGTCATGCTGCAGCCCTTGGCCTTGGCGTACTCGATATAGTTCAAAATCTCCTTGGTGATGCGCTCGCCGGGTGCAAGGATGGGGATGCCCGGGGGATAGCACATGACGAACTCGCTGCACACCATGCCCTCGGTCTCCCGCAGGGGCAGGCTCTTTTTGGGGGCATAGAAGGCCTCCTGCGGGCTGGCAGCCACCACAGGGTCGATGTATTCCTGACTCAGCAGACCCGAACCATCGGTGCGGTAGCGACGCTTGATCTCGGCCAGAGCACTGACCAGACGCTCCACCTCCTGCGGGCGGTCGCCGATGGACAGGTAAGCAAGGATGTTGCCAATGTCGCCGAACTCGATCTGGATATCGTACTCGTCGCGCAGGATGTCGTAGACCTCGATGCCGGCCAGACCGATATCCAGCGTATGGACGCTGAGCTTGGTGGTGTCGAAATCAAAGACGGAATCGCCGTTGCACAGTTCCTTGCCAAAGGCGTAGTAGCCGCCCACGGCGTTGATCTCCTCGCGGGCGTACTCGGCCATGTCTGCCACCTGATGGAACACCTGCCGTCCCCGCAGCGCCAGATTGCGGCGGGAGATATCCAGACTGGACATCAGCAGGTAGCTGCCGGAGGTGGTCTGGGTCAGGTTGATGATCTGGCGCACATAGCCCTGATGCACATTGGGGCCGATGAGCAGCAGGCTGGACTGGGTCAGGCTGCCGCCGCTCTTGTGCATGGACACCGAAGCCATATCCGCGCCTGCCGCCATGGCAGACACCGGCAGACCGCCGCCAAAGTAGAAATGGGTGCCGTGGGCTTCGTCCGCAAGGCAGAGCATTCCGGCATCGTGCGCCATTTTTACGATGGCACGCAGATCGGAGCAGATGCCGTAGTAGGTGGGGTTATTCACCAGCACGGCCACGGCGTTGGGGTGCTCCTTGATGGCCTTGGCCACCTGCTCCCGCTTCATGCCCAGCGAGATGCCCAAGCGCTTATCCACCTCCGGGTTCACATACACCGGCACAGCGCCGCACAGCACCAGCGCGTTCAGCACGCTGCGGTGCACATTGCGGGGCAGAATGATTTCATCGCCCCGTTTGCAGGCGGTAAGTACCATGCTCTGCACGCTGCTGGTGGTGCCGCCCACCATTAAAAAGGCGTGTGCTGCGCCAAAGGCATCGGCAGCAAGCTCCTCAGCTTCCCGGATGACCGACACCGGGTGGCAAAGGTTATCCAGCGGCTTCATACTGTTCACGTCCACGCCCACGCACTGCTGACCCAGAAAAGCGGTCAGCTCCGGGTTGCCGCGGCCCCGCTTGTGGCCGGGCACGTCAAAAGGCACCACCCGCATCTGCCGGAACCGCTCCAGCGCCTCGTAGATAGGCGCACGGCGCTGATCCAGCCGGGAACGCGCTTTGTTCTCGTTCATCTTTTCCTCCGTCCCTGTTCTCTTTTTGCACAACAAAAAAGCGCAGGCACTGCACAAATATGCAGACCTGCGCTTGGAAAAGCTTTTTCCGCGCTGATAAAGCACCCAGCCTTAAATGCCGGTGCTGCGCGTTATTTGCGATTCAAAAAGACGGGATGATGAGAGTCTATATAGCAACTACACTTTTACTACTCTTATTGACCGTTTCACAAGTCTGCGCATAGGCTGCGCAATTTCATGGTTGTAAAGGAACCAACTTATAAAATTCGAGCTTCAAACTCAATCAATAATGGCAGCTTGCGCCGCCGGTCGGCAGTGGACCCGGCTGTCCGTATGGCCTTAGCCCCGTTTGGGCGGTCCCGAGTAAATTGCTTTGAAAAGACTCTGCAAGGCGGTGTCTCTCAAAATCAACAAAAGAATAACATGATTCGCCGTATCTGTCAACCAAAACTTTTTGGCAGTCGCCCGCTGCGGGTGCGCAGGGCGGCGCTCGGCGCGCAAAATGGAGCGTTTTGTGCAAAAAAGCAGATGCCCTTCCCGCCGCAGTATGCTATAATAAAGGAACAATGAATGGAGAAAGAGGGTATATGGATGGCACTGCCAATCGCCATCGTAGAGGATCAGACCCTAGACGCCCAGCGGCTGGAGGAACTGCTGCAACAGCAACTGCCCGAAGCCGAATGCACATGGTTTACCTGCGGGGATGATTTTCTCCGCGCCGCAACAGAGCCCGGCTTATACGTCGTGGTGTTTCTGGATATCTGCATGGCGGGCACCAATGGCATCGAGACCGCCCGCCGGCTGCGGCAGGCCGACCCGGAGGTGCTGATCGTATTTGTGACCTCCTCGCCGGAATATGTATGGGATGCCTTTCCGGTGCACCCCTTCGATTACCTGCTCAAGCCCTATCAGGAGGAAAAATTCGAGCACCTTGCCGCCGAGCTGCGGCGGGCGCTGCGTTGTAAGGAGCCGGAACTTGAGATCCGCATTGCCCGCCAGAGCATTCAGCTGCCGCTGTGCAAGGTGCTGTATGCCATTGCCCGGAACCACTACGTCCTGATCACCACCGAGGATGGCGAGTACCGCGCCATGTGCAGCTTTGCGCAGATCGAAGAAAAGCTTACCGCACGGGAAAACTTTATGAGCTGCAACCGGGGCGTTATCATCAATATGGACAAGGTGCTGCGGTTTGGGGAGGACTGCATCGAGATCTTGGACGGCACCTGCCTGCCGGTACGGCAAAAGGATAAATGCACCCTGCTTGCCCGCTTTACACAGTACCAGTTCCGCCACATGCGGCAGGAACTGCATTGAGGAAAGGAGCAGCCGCCATGGATCTTGCCCTGTTCGGCCGTTATTTTCTGGATTTTGCACTGCTGTACCCCAGCGCGTTTCTGTGTCTGGCATCCCTGTGGGAAAAGCTGCGCACCCCCAGGCGCACTGCCTGCATTGCCGCCGGGTGCATCACCCTGCTGTGCATCGGCTGCGCCGCGCTCTGCACCGTGTTCGGGCAGAACAGCAATTCTCTTCTGCCCGCCATCGTGCTGGTCTCCTTCTGGCTGCTGCGCTGGCGGGTAACGCCGGAAGTGACCGTAAGCCAGACCGCCTTTTTATTTTCCATCTCTGCCGTGATGATGGCGGTGTGTTCCCTGCTGTCGACGGTACTCAACGCCCGGGCCGAGATCTCCAACCCACAGACGGTCTGCCTTGCCTCCACGGCGCTGCTGCGGCTGGGCCTTGCCACGGTGCTCACCGTGCTGTTCTGGTTCACCGCCGTGCAGTGGAGCCGGTGGCTGCTGCGGGAATACAGCGGCGAAGCCTTCTGGCAGTCCGCATGGCCGCTGCCCGCTCTCTATGCCGTTTTTCTGGTGTACTGTATGCCGCTGAACCCCGCCGTGGTGCTGGTCGGGCGGCTGAAGATCATCTCGGTGCTGGCGGTGTCCATCTCGCTGTTCGGCATCTTTCTGCTGCTGTACGAGATGTACCGCGTTGCCCGGGAGTTCGCCCGCAACGCCCGGCTGGACCGGGAAAACCAGCTGCTGGCCATGGAATCCCGCCGGTATATGGAGTTGCAGACCTATCTGGACAACACCCGCCGTCTGCGGCACGACTTCCGGCAGCACCTGCATGTGATCGCCGGACTGACCGAGACCGGGCAGTTGGAGGAGCTGAAAAGCTATCTGCGCCAGTATGAAAGCGAACTCAGTGAGCACCGCCCCAGCCTGTGCGCCAACGCCGCCGTGGATGCGCTGGCCGGATATTACGACCACGCGGCCGGGCAGCAGGGTGTCCCTGTGGAGTGGAAGCTGGCACTGCCCCGGCAGCTGCCCATGCCGGAGGCCGACCTGTGCACCATTCTGGGCAATCTGCTGGAAAACGCCCTGCACGCCAGCCAGAAGCTGCCGCCGGAGCAGCGCCGGGTGCAGGTGATGGCGCAGATGCTCAGCCCCGCCATGCTGGGGCTTGTGGTAGAGAACCATTACGACGGCGTGCTGAAAAAGCAGCAGGGCATCCTGCACTCCACCAAGCACGAGGGCACCGGCATCGGGCTGGTATCCGCCGAGACGGTGGTGCACAAATACAACGGCAGTCTGCACTTGGAGACAGAGGAACACCTCTTCCGGGTGAATGTCCTGCTGAATCTGTAGCCACCGGCAGACTAACGTGAAAGCGTTCAAAAAAACAGCGCCGTCCTTTGCAGAGAGGTTTTTCTGCGAAGGGCGGCGCTGTATTATTTTTCAAGCTTCTCCGTGCTTTTTTGTGCGGCTTCCAGTTCATCCACCCGCTTTTGCAGGGCGGTGATCTTATCGTCCATTTTCAAAAATGTCCAGACCAGAACAGCCAGCACCAGCGCGGGAGGAACAACCATCCACAGGGACTGCTGACACCAGAGCAGCAGCGAATAGCCGCCGAATACAATAAAAATAAATACGGCAAACAGACTTGCAGCCAGTACAGCAAAAAATCCCATACAGAAAGTCTCCTTTCAGTTATTCTTCCGTTTCTTCCTCATCCGGGTCCAGCTCAATGCTGAACACGGCCTTTTTCAGCTTGCCGCAGCCCTGCGCCTTCAGGCCGGATTTATACGGTTCCCCGGCCAGATACAGGGCAAAGCGTCCCTCGCACAGCATCCCGGCAACGCTGGTACCGGCGGTGCCTACGGTGGTGTCGGCGGCTTCATCGGTGGGCTTGGTGGGGGTCAGCTCCGCAAGGCTTACCTCAAACAGCTCACTGCCGTCCAAGTCAGTCTCCAGCGTGATATGGTTGTCGTGTCGCTGGAACAGCGCCTTGTCGGACGTCTGGGGCGTGACGGTGCTCACGGTGACCACCGCCTTGTCCCCATCAATGCGGGTGCGCCCGGCAGGCAGGGTGGTGATATCCCGCGCCATAATGTATTCGATCACGGTGTCCAGATTGTCGCTTACGCCCAGATAGTTGGGCAGGTTGTTCAGGGTATCGTAGATCATGGAAAAAATCCTCCGTCTGTATCGTTTTGCTTACCTGTATGGTATCACAGGTCAGAAACAGATGCAATACGTGTGCGGGCGGATGTCGCGAGCCGCGCAGAATAGGAACCCGGGTCGTGGCTCCCAGCGGCTGCACCGTGCCTTGGGCGGCACGCGCATCCTGCTGGCCGCAGCCCCAACAGCTCCTCCCTGTTTCTGCCGCTGGCAGCGGTC
>NZ_JBBMEO010000005.1:0-131490 GCF_040096515.1 Faecalibacterium tardum
CCCGTGAAAATGCGTTTGTCGCGCTCCGCAGAGCGCGACAAACGCGAAATATAAATCGTAATTCCTCTATTTATGCGCAGAGCAAAGCGGAGCGCATTCAAAATCGTCTAATTTGCCTATAAAAATCCCCCCGGCGCTGCTCGCCGGGGGGATTTTTTTCAGGATTTACTTAGGCTGGCGGCCGATATAAGCCAGAATGCCGCCGTCGGCGTAGAGGATCTGGCCATTCACAAAGTCGGATGCGTGGCTGGCAAGGAACACGCAGGGGCCAACCATGTCCTCCGGGTCGCCCCAGCGGCCTGCGGGGGTCTTGGCAACGATGAAGCTGTCAAAGGGATGACGGCTGCCGTCCGGCTGGATCTCGCGCAGGGGCGCGGTCTGGGCGGTGGCAATGTAGCCGGGGCCCATGCCGTTGCACTGGATGTTGTACTCGCCGTACTCAGAGGCGATGTTCTTGGTCAGCATCTTCAGGGCGCCCTTGGCAGCGGCGTAGGCAGAAACGGTCTCGCGGCCCAGCTCGCTCATCATGGAGCAGATGTTGATGATCTTGCCCTCGCGCTTTTCCATCATGTCGGGCAGCACGGCCTTGGAGCAGTTGAAGGCACCGCCCACATGGACGTCGATCACCCGCATAAAGTCGGCGTGGCTCATCTCGATCATGGGCACACGCTTCATCAGGCCAGCGTTGTTCACCAGAATGTCCACAGAGCCGACCTCGGCCTTGATCTTTGCCACCATGGCGTTTACGGCGTCCTCGTCGGAAACGTCTGCCACATAGCCGTGGGCGTCGATGCCGGCAGCCTTGTAGGCAGCCATGCCCTTTTCTAAGCTGGCCTCAGAGGAGCAGTTGAAGCAGATGACGGCGCCGCACTTGGCCATGCCCTCTGCAATGGAAAAACCGATGCCGTGGGCACCGCCGGTGATCAGGGCTACCTTGCCCTGCAGGTTGAATGCAGACAGATCCATGAGGTTCTCCTTTTTTACAGTATCCAAGTTAATTTTTTAGCAAAACGCCCCGTACCGGCAACCCGGTACGGGGCGTTTGATTGGTGCTTTTAGCGCAGGTCAGTGGTGGCGATGTTGTCCATGTCGTCAAACTCCATGTTCTCGCCGCCCATTGCCCAGATAAACGTATAGTTCGAGGTGCCTACGCCGCTGTGAATGCTCCAGGAGGGGCTGATGACAGCATCCTCGTTGTGCATCACGATGTGGCGGGTCTGGGTAGGCTCGCCGCACATATGGAACACCACCTGCCCCTCGGGCAGTTCAAAGTAGGTATAGATCTCCATGCGCCGCTCGTGGGTGTGGCTGGGCATCGTGTTCCAGTTGGAACCCGGTGCCAGCTCGGTCATACCCATGCTCAGCTGGCAGGTCTTGAGCACATCCGGGTGGATGAACTGGTTGATGGTGCGCTTGTTGCAGGTATCCACGCTGCCCAGCGGGCGGTGGTTTGCATCAGCCATCTTGATCAGACGGGTCTGGTAAGCGCAGTGTGCCGGAGCAGAGACCATATAGAACTTGGCGGGATGCTCCGGGTCGGCGGAAGCAAAGGTGACTTCCTTGGTGCCCTGCGTGATGTACAGGCAGTCCTTATAGCCCAGCTCGTACTTTACGCCGTCGGCCACCACGATACCGGTGGAATCCTTACCGATGTTGAACATGCCGATCTCGCGGCGCTCCAGGAAGTAGTGGGTGCCAAAGTTGGCCCAGATGTCGATGCCCTTGTCGATGGACACGGTCTCGTGTACCGGCATACAGCCCAGCGTGACCATACGGTCCACATGGCTGTAAACGGCCACTACTTCATCTGCCTTGTACAGGCCGGTGATCAGCATCTCGTCCCGCATTTCCTCGGTGGTATAGCGCTTAAAATCCTTCTGGTTGCAGGAATAACGGATATCCATAGCGGACTCCCTCCTGCAATTAGCGCTGGATACGGCCGGAACCATCGCCGCCGGCCAGCTTCTCGACCTCGGACACGGTCATCATGTTGTAGTCGCCCTCGATGGAGTGCTTCAGAGCGGAAGCTGCAACTGCGAACTCCACAGCCTCCTGGGTGCTCTTGCCGGTCAGCAGGCTGTAGATCAGGCCGCCGCCGAAGGAGTCGCCGCCGCCAACGCGGTCGATGATGTGCAGGTCGTACTTCTTGGAGAAGCAGTACTCGTTAGAAGCAACATCGTACAGCATAGCGCTCCAGCCGTTGTCGAATGCGCTGTGGCTCTCACGCAGGGTGATGGCGACCTTCTCGAAGTGGAACTTGTCAGCCAGCTGCTTGGCAACGCTCTTGTAGCCCTCAGCGTTCAGCTTGCCGCCGTAGATATCGGTAGCCTCGGCCTCGATGCCGAACACGTCCTTTGCGTCCTCCTCGTTGGAGATGCAGACGTCAACGTACTGGCACAGATCGGTCATGGCAGCGCGGGCCTGCTCACGGGTCCACAGCTTGCCGCGGTAGTTCAGGTCGCAGCTGATCTTCACGCCATGAGCCTTAGCAGCCTTGCAGGCCTCGCGGCAGATCTCGACAACGTTCTCGCCCAGAGCCGGGGTGATGCCGGTGAAGTGGAACCAATCCACGCCCTCGAAGATCTTATCCCAATCAAAGTCGGAGGGCTGAGCCAGCTGGATGGCGCTGTTGGCACGGTCATAGATGCAGACGGAACCACGCTGAGAAGCGCCCTTCTCGTTGTAGTAGATGCCCACACGGTCACCACCGCGGGTGATCATGCTGGTATCAACGCCGTAGCGGCGCAGGCTGTTGACAGCGGCCTGACCGATGGCGTGTGCGGGGAGCTTGGTGACGAAGGCTGCGTCCAGACCGTAGTTGGCCAGAGAAACAGCAACGTTAGCCTCGCCGCCGCCGAAGCTGAACTCCAGGCTGTTAGCCTGAACGAAACGCTCGTAGTTGAAGGGCTGCAGACGAACCATCAGTTCGCCAAAAGTAACGACTTTCATTGGTTATTCTCCTTTATATCAGGTGTTTCATTCATCCCGCCGCAGGGCATACCCGCTGCGGCGGGGCTTTTACGGGTAAAAGGGGACAGGCGCTTATGCCTGCACCAGATGGAAGGCAAAGCCGGCGATCTCGTCTGCCATGTAGCAGGCAACGGTCTTGCCGTTCTTCACGTTCTTGCTGTCCAGATCGAACTTCACGCCGCGCTGAGACAGGTGGTAGATGGCGCGGTCCACGTTGTTGCAGCCGATGGCGATGTGGCCATTGGTGCCGCGGCCGGGCTTCTTCATGATCTCGAACTCCTTGTTGCCGACAAAGATGCTGGAGTTGCCGGGAGCAACCTTCATGTTCAGCATAGCGCCGATCAGGTTAGCCACCTTCATGGCCTCTTCCTCGTTGCCGGTGTTGATGCCGACGTGCAGCAGCTTCAGGCCCAGCATGGTGTCAACAGCTTCCTTGCTCTGTGCGGTGATCTTTGCCCAGTCGCCGGCCTTGATCACATCGCTCTTGCACATCCAAGTGCCGCCCACGGCAAAGATCTGGTCATAGCCCAGATAATCGTTGACGTTCTTGGCGTTGACACCGCCGGTGCACATCCAGCGAGCGCCCTTCAGGGCAGCGCCGATGTTCTTCAGCATGCCCACGCCGCCGTTTGCCTCAGCGGGGAAGAACTTCAGAGCCTCGCAGCCCATGTTCATGGCCTGCTGCATCTCGCCTGCGGAGCAGGTGCCGGGCATCATGATGCCGCCCTTGGCGATGACGTGCTTGCAGACCTCGGGGTCGAAGCCGGGAGCAACGATAAAGGAAGCACCGGCAGCCATAGCACGGTCGGCCTGCTCGCAGGTCAGAACGGTGCCGGCACCCAGCAGCATCTCGGGCATCTCCTCGTGGATCTTGCGGATGCACTCTTCAGCACAGGCAGTGCGGAAGGTGACCTCAGCTGCGGGCAGACCGCCCTCAGACAGAGCCTTGCACAGGGGCAGGGCCTCATCAACGCTGTTGAAAGCGATAACAGGGATAATGCCGATCTGATAGACCTTTTCTACGATGGGATTCATAACGCATTTCTCCTTTTATATTTGAACTCTCTCGGTGCGTCGGGTTTGCTCCTGTGGGCGCAATACCCCCATACGCGCTTATGATACTAGTATAAACGAACAGCCCGTCTTTGGTAATGCTCAACAAGCACAATGTTTGGCATAATAGCTTGTATACATTGCACAAAAATGACGAATGACCCGAAAAATTGGGGCAGAAGCCGGTAAAAATGCTGGAAAATTGCTGCAAAAACTGGCTCAGATGCCAAGGGTTTCCAGTATCTCGGCCACGCCGTCGTGGTCGCAGTCGGCCTTGCTGACAAGGTGCGCCAGCGCCCGGATCTCCGGCATACCGTTGGCCATCACAGCGGCCACCCCGGCCTTTTGCAGCATGGCGCGGTCGTTCTCGCTGTCGCCCACCGCAAGAGTGCACGCGTGCGGGACGCCCAGCCGGTCGGCCAGTGCGCGCAGCGCCTCGCCCTTGTCCACACCGGCGGCGGTCACCTCCACGTTTTTCGGCGACCCCTGTACGATCTCCACGCCCGGGACGGCATGAAAGCGGGGCAAAGCAGCCGCAGCCTGCTGCGGGTTTTCAAAAAACACGCAGAGCTTTTCAATGGCAAAGGCGTTGCGGCTCATCCACTCGGCTGCGTCCCGCAGAATGGTAAAGCGGCCATCGTTGGGCTGGCACGCTTCGGTGCCGTCCTTCTTTGCTGCCCGGGCGGCGGCCAGCGCAATGCTGCGGGCATCGGTGCAGGCGTATCCGTCCGAGAAAATGCGCAGGTCGGCGTGGCAGCTCTCGCAGACGGCAAAGGCTTCACGGGCAGTCTCCACCGGCATCAGGCTGTGCAGCAGGCAGACCGGGGTGCTGGTGCGGTGCTCTTTTGCGTTGGAATAGCGGCTGTACACTGCGCCCACGGGGTCGCTGCCCAAGTCCCACACGGCGGCACCGTTGCAGGTGATAACGTAGCGGATGCCGGGCAGCTGCGCCACCTCCGGCGGCAGACTGGCCAGCGGACGGCCGGTGGCGGGCACGATGTACACGCCCTTATCCACAGCAGCTTGCAGGGCGGCGCGGGTGCGGGGGGTGACGTGCCCCTCGCGGTTCAGCAGGGTGCCGTCCAGATCCAGCGCGACCAGACGGATGACGGGAAATTCTTGTGGCATGACGTACTCCTTTTATAATAAGATACAGCTTGTTTTTATTGTAGCGCAGGGGCGGCATTTGCGCAAGTGGATGGAATGTGCTATAATAACACGTCAATTCACATAAAAAATAGGAGAAACGACATGAAGCTTGACCAACTGCGCAGCTGGTGCCGCCCGCACCTGTGGTACCAGCTGTACTGGGTGGTGTATCTGATCTGGTTCTTTTGGCTGGATCTCACCGTCACTGCCCCGAAATATATCCTGCACAGCCCGCTGGACGATCTGATCCCCTTCAACGAGTGGTTCGTGATCCCCTATTGCAGCTGGTTTTTGCTGCTGGCGGGGGTGACGGCGGCACTGTGGTGGTGCGATACCGCCAGCTACGATAAGCTTTGCCTGACCATGTTTTCCGGCATGACCTTCTGCCTGATCGTGTACATGATCCTGCCCAACGGGCTGGAACTGCGTCCTGCCGTGGAGACTCTTGGCCGGGATAACCCGGCGCTGCGGATCATGCAGCTGCTGTGGAAGGCGGACGCCGCCGTGAACGTCTGCCCCTCCATCCACTGCCAGAGCTCTGCCTGCATGGCAATGGCTTTCAGCCACAGCAAGCTGGCAGAGGGCAAGCCTCTGCGCAAGGTGCTGGCATGGGCGTGGGCGGCGCTCATCTGCCTGTCCACCGTGTTCACCAAGCAGCATTCGGTCATTGATGTGGCCTGCGGCTTGGCGGTGGCTTTTGTGTGGCTGCCGGTGGTGTACCGCCCGGCGCGGGCACTTCATTGAACAAAATAGCAAAAAATTGCCCTTGATTTTCGGTCGCTCCTGCTATTGACAGTTACCCGGCAGTTGGGTAATATGGTCATATACTAGTATATCACCAACTGACCCCGAAGGGAGAACACTGCAATGGCATCTTTGAGTGCGAGGGAACAGGCGTATCAGACCATCCGCAGCCGGATCATCACCATGGAGCTGAAGCCCGGCGACCCCCTGAACGACAGGGAACTTGCGGAGCAGATGGGCATCAGCCGCACCCCCATGCGGGAGGCGCTGATCATGCTCAACATTGCCCACATGGTGGACATCAAGCCGCAAAGCGGTACCCATGTGGCTCCCATCGACCTGAAGCGGATGGAGCTGGAGCAGTTTGCCCGCTTTACGCTGGAAAAAGAGATCTTGAACCGCGTGCGCGGCCGCTTGACAGACCAGCAGGAGCAGGAGTACCGGCAGGTCATCGAGAACTACCGCCTGCTGGAAGCCGACCTGACTCAGCCGAACCGGGAGACCCATCTGCTGGAGCTGGACAACCAGTTCCACCGCAAGGCCTTTGAGATCACCGGCATGGAGGCGCATTTTGACCACATGCTGAGTGAGCTGCAGCATGTGGAGCGTATCCGCAAGTTCAGCTTGCAGACCAACGAGAACAAATCCGTCTGCGCTGCCCACACCCGCATTCTGGAAATGCTGCTGCATGGCACCGCCGATGAACTGGGCGAGGCGCTGGAAAGCCACCTGAACCGCTATAAGCTCTCGGTGGAGCAGGCCCGCAGCGTCCACCCGGAGTATTTCACCGAGGAGTGAAAAGAAATTGTTTAAATGTGGAGCCACATTTATTTATACAATATAAAAAGCCCGCCGGCAGAGCAGTACATTGCTGTCTGTCGGCGGGTTTTCTGTTAAGCAGCAGGGAAAAAGGTTAGTTCTGCTTGTCGGCTTCAGCTTTCATGGCGTTGTAGCCGATGAGCACGGTCCAGACGTAGGCGCAGGTCTTGGGGATCATCAGCATACCGATCATGGGGTTTACGTCTGCCCACAGGACAACGGGGATATAGAAGCCGAAGCTCAGCACGATGGTCAGCCACATCCAGCGGAAAGCCTTATCGTTGTTCTGCTTGGCGCTGCGGTAGAACAGCACGATGACCAGCAGACCCAGCAGGGCAAAGGGCATATTGCGCAGGATGCCCCATGCCAGCGGGGTGTGGTTGGTGAGCCACTGGTTCTGCGGCATCATGCACAGCACGATGCGCACAGCGGACAGGGCGTACACGGCGACGGTCACGTTCTTCTGCCCCTCGATCTGGTAGCGCTTGCGCCAGACGTAGTACAGCAGCACATAGAACACGGTCATGGTCACAGAGGTGATCCACTTGCCCAGACCCAGCGGCACAGCGTAGTTTTCCAGACCGGTGGTGCACAGTGCCAGTGCGCGGGGCACCAGATGGAAGGAGTCGCCCGCGCCCAGCACAACGGCCATCAGGCCGAACAGGCGGAACTGGGTGCCAGCCTTGCTGCTGCGGATCATGCGGATGCCCACCGTGAGCACGGTGACCAGATAGAAGATGTCGAAAACAGTTTCAATAACAGCTCTCATACGTTTTTCTCCTTTATTTGTTTTGATTGCAATTTTTTGATTTTATAGCGAACCGGCGCGGCAGAGCCGTACCGGAGGCATCGTAGGGAAAAGGGCTGGTGATCGTATGCTCTGCGGGGCGCAGAAGCCAAATTGAACCATGTTCATATTCGGACTTAAAAAACTCCCACAAGGCTTGTGGGATGTTTTTGTTTAATAAATGGTTCTGCGCACGATCTCCAGCACCGCAGAGGGGTCAAAGCTCTGCTGCACCACCGCGGACAGCATCAGGGAGAACAGGATGCCCGCAAACTGTTCCGGGGTGAACTGCTCGGTAAAGGCGTCAGGACGGACTTTGGCATCGTGGCACAGCACGTTGCACAAAGCATCCAGAATGTGCTGCCATGTCTGCCGCATCTGCTGCTTGCCGTCGGCAGTGTCCTGCTGCACAAAGCCCAGCGCGTGGTGGGTGAAGAAGTCGGGATACTGCTGGCAGCCGTATTCCATCTGCCGGTACATCCACCGGATGCAGGACAGGGTGTCCTGAAACACAGTCTCATCCTCCGGGTGGTGGAAGATGTCGTTCCAGATGCTTTCCACGGCCGCGCTTACCAGCTCGGTCTTGGAGCCGAAGTAGTTATAGATGCAGCCTACGGAGACCCCGCAGGCTGCCGCGACCGCACGGATGTTGACCGCTGCCCAGCCGTTCTGCTGGATCAGCTCCCGGCTGGTTTTCAGGATGTCCGCCTTGGATGTTGCCATTGGATTCATACACTCACCCTCCAACATGAACAACGTTCACGATGCATAGTATACAGCGGCGGTGGGCTGTTGTCAAGGGGAAAATAAAATTTTTTGTAGCTCTATTTCGCCGTCTGCACAGCGGCAGGAAACGAAAGCTGCATATATGCAACCTGTTTCATGTTTCTGCCACCTAAAATGTACCAAATTCATGTCAAAATGGTAACAGTTCTTGTTTCATCGTTGATTTTTGACGAAAAAAGCTTGCTTTTTTTGTCAATGTGCGTATAATAAGAGAACATCAGCCCAACCAAGGCAGTTGGTATGCTGCCGGAGGCCTGACACCAACATAAGAAAAAAGGAGATATCCCTATGAAGCTCAAGACTGTTGCAATTGCCGCTGCCGCTCTGGCACTGGCTGTCGGCATGACCGCCTGCGGCGGTGCTGCCTCTACCGCTGCATCCTCCACCGCATCCTCTGCTGCATCCTCTGCTGCTGCCTCTTCCGAGGCTGCTTCTTCCGAGGCTGCTTCCTCTGAGGCCGAGGCTACTTCTGCCGAGTACACCGTGTACAACACCACCGGCAGCAAGGTGACCGAGCTGTACCTGTACGATGCAGGCTCTGAGGACAAGGGCGAGAACCTGGCAGGCGAGGGTCTGGCTGACGGCGAGAGCGTCGTCATCACCCGCGATGTCGAGGCTGACAAGCAGGCTGACGTTGTCTACGTTCTGGAGTTCACCACCGAGGACGGCAACACCCAGAGCTTTGACACCCTGCACTATGAGGTGGCTCCCATCTCTCTGAAGAGCGTGGACGCCGCTGCCGGTGCTACCGCTATTGCTTTCGAGGCTCCCCAGAAGTAAGAGCAAACCCTTACATCCGCAAAACGTAAAAAGGCTGCTGCACCGTGCGTGCAGCAGCCTTTTTTGGCAGAGTGGACGGTTTTGAATGGCTTCCGCTGCGCTCTAGCCATTTTCAGCGGAAAATTATTTTAAATTTCGGGATATCGGAACGCCTGCGGGCGTTCCGATATCCCATTTTCACAGAAGGGGTCGTGGAGGAAAACTGCCTGTCAATCGTTGCGCTCTTCCCCATGAAAAAGGGCGAGGACACTACCCGCAGCGCCGCGCTTTCGCAGAAAGCGGCGCTGCAAATGCTGTTTGCCGCCACGACCCCTCCTGTGAAAAAGTAAATCGGGAAAATCCGCAGATTTTCCCGATTTACAAATAAAAACATTCTTTCCGCTAATTATGCGCAGAGCATCGCGGAGCGCATTTAAATCGTTCTCTTTCCGTTACATTCTGAAGCCACGGAAGCCCCAGCCGCCGCAGCAGCAGTTGCACAGCAGGTTCAGCAAAATCATGCTCCAGCACCAGCGCAAAAGCCCGCCGGGCTGGGCGTAGGTGGTCTGGGTGCGGTAGGTCTGACCGGGGTTCTGCATCCGGCGCAGATGCATCTGGTACTCGGTGTTGTTCGGGTCCAGCTGCACGGCGCGGCGGGCGTCCTGCAAAGCGTCCACACTTTTGCCAAGCCCCTGATTGGCCAGTGAGGAGAGATAATACCACCGCGCATTGCGACCGGTCATGCCGTCCAGCACCCGGCGCGCTTCGGCGTAGCGGCCGCTGGCCACAAAGTTGCGGGCGGCCTGCATCTCCGGGGTGTCGGTGCCGGAGGCACTGGGCCCAGCCTGCTGGTAGCCGCCAAAGCCAAAACCGAAGCCAAAGGGGTCGAAGCCCTCAAACCCGTCAAAGCCATCAAAGCCGGTGTAACCGTAGTTCTGCTGCCCATAGCTCTGGCGGTTATAGCTTTGCTGCTGGTAGCCGCCGTAGGGGTTGCCGCCCATCTGGGGGCCGGTATCGCCCTTGGTAATGGCGTCGTAGGCGGCCTGCACTTCCTTGAAGTGCTCCTCAGCCGTGGGGTCGTTGGGGTTCAAATCCGGGTGCCAGCGCTTGCACTTGGCGCGGTATGCTTTTTTGATCTCGTCGTCGCTTGCGCCGCGCTGAACGCCCAGCACCTCATAGGGATCTCTCATGCTCGGTATACTTCCTCACTCATTATACTGACGGTACAGCACCGCTGCACCGCATCCGTTTTATTTTACCGGAACATCGGCACAAAATCAAGACGCATCGGGCTTTCCGGTGCGTTTTGCGTTTTTGCAGTTGTATTTCAGCCACACGCCGGAATACAGGATGTTGCGCAGCAGATCTGCGTCCTCCACGCAGGGCAGACGCTCAAAGCTCTGCGCGCAGCGTGCCAGCAGCAGCTCGAAGATGTCCAGCATCTCTTCCTCGTAGTCCGGGTGGGTGCTCAGCTCCCGCAGGGGGTTGTACGCGCCCCGGCGCTTGTCGCGGGGCAGGTCATCGTAGGCGTCCAGCAGGTAGATGAACTTGCCCAGATGGAAGCCGATGCTGCGCAGCTCCGGTGCCCAGCGGTCCTGCCGGTAGTCGAACAGCTCTGCCATCAGCGCGCCAAAGCAGCCGGACACCGCGTCAAGATCAGTGCTGCCGGCGGCCTCGTACTCAGCAAGCTTTGACAAACAAGCGCGGATCGCATTGCACTGCCGCGGCCAGCGCTGGGCAGCTTCGGCGGTGCTGTTGTCCAGCAGGGCGCTGTAGCCCAACGCCAGCAGGTTATGGTCGTCCTGCCATTTGTCCTGCGCATTATAGTAGTGCAGCGCCACGCTCAGGTCGGCGCAGTAGTCGGTGGGGTCGGCGCTGCGCCAAAGTACACCGTGTACCGGGTGGACGGGACAGCGGTCGATGCCGCTGTCTGCGGGGGTCTCGCCCTCGTACAGGCTGCACAGCAGGATATTTAAAAAGGTCAGGTCATAGCTCAGGCTGAACCGTCCCCGCAGCCCGTGCAAGGCGTCGATGCGGCGGCACAGCCCGCAGTAGGCCGAGCGGTAGCGGCTCTGCGCCTCGGGGCTGAGGCTGGCCCGATCCGGGATCACATATCCAAACATGGCGGCTCAGCTCTTTTTGATGAACTGGGTGCCGCAGCGCGGGCAGGAGATCTGGATGCGTCCGCGTCCCCGGGGCACCCGCAGCTTCTGGCGGCACTGGGGGCAGCGGTAGTAGTGGTACAGCTTGCGGTTGGCCCACTGCTCCTTCAGGCTGCGGAACTTGTTGTTGAACCGATCCTTCAGGCTGTAAAAGCGGTAGTTCTCCTCGGTGCGCTTGGAGATATTGCGGCTCAGGCTGCGGTAGTAGCACAAAATCAGCAGTGCCGCGCCCAGCCATGTGAACAGGGAAACGCGGGTGAGCAGCGATACCAGCAGCATCACGATGGAGCTCATGCTCAAAAACTGGTTCAGGCCATCGGTGCCGTAGCGCCCGATCATGAATTGACGGAATTTTTCTCTCATAGGTTTTCGCATCCTCTTCTCTGGGGCTTTACACATGGAAACGCAGGGCAGCATCGCCGCCCTGCGGAATACTTTGTACCTCTAGAATATCAGCCAACCATGATAAAATTTTGAACAGACTGCAAATCTATCATGAAAGGACGGACTTTAGGTGAGTCTACCCTTCCCGGCTGCGCACAGTGAGCACTGCTTCGGTGTCCAGCGCGCCTTCCATGCGGCAGTGCAGCACGGCGCGTCCGGCCTCGCCGGTGGTGGCAAGGTAGGTGCCCGCCATGCCGCCCCGCAGGGGCACCACGCTAGGCCCCAGAATTTTCAGCGGCCCTTCCACGGACAGGCAGACGGCCTCGCCGCAGTAGGGCAGCAGGTTACCGTTCTGGTCGATGGCGCGCAGGCTGACGGCGGCACAGTCCCATGTGGGGCCATCGGTCAGCAGGGGGTTGTGCACAGTGCACTCCAGCCGGACGCTCTGCACCGGCTCCCGCACCACAGTGCGCACGGCACGGCCATGCCACACCGCCTCGAACCGGTACACCGGCGCGGAGCTGCCCAGCACACCGATGTATTTATAATACATCCGCAGCAGCTCGTTCCAGCTCAGCCGCAGCGAGAGCATCCGCGCCTTGGAAAGGGGCGAAAGCGCCATGGCGTCCCGCCGCAGCTCGTTGAGGATGGCGGCGACCTGTGCGCCGGTGGCGTGATCCATGCCCTCGTACTTTTCCAGCAGCGAGCCCACAAAATCGTTGATCTCGATGGGCGGGTGGGGCAGGGCGGCAAAGCGTCCCCGGCGGTCGGGGCCAAACTCGGCCACAAAGTCATTGCCGCGGTACAGCCGCACGCTCTCGGCGTTGGTGAACACCCAGCAGGCGGCGGCTGCGCCGCCGGGCAGGTCGCCCAGCGTCATGGCAGAGGAGACCTCCAGCACGATGTCGGAGGGCGCACGGGGCGTTTTCTGGCTGGCGTAGACGGCGGCAGAAAGCTTCGGGTTGCGGAACAGATCCATCACACCATGGTAGCAGATGCGGTCGCCGCTGCCGAATTCCCGGTGGGTGTTGTAGTCGGTCATGCACCAGCCAAAGCTGCCCGCCACGCCCGGCTGGGCAATGCTGTCGTTCAGCACGGCGGCGTGGTGCAGCGCCTGCACCAGACGGTGAGGTTCATCGTCAAAGGGCTTGGCGGGGAAGTTCTGTCCGCCGAACTCGCTGATGAGGTAGCCCTTGCGAGTGTCGGGGGTCACGGCGGCGCGATTCTCGCAGCCTGTACCGCGCCCGGCGTAGGAATAATCGTTGTAGGCGTACACGTCCTCCAGCAGCTGGCTCTTGCGGGCGCTGCGGGTGCCCGCCGTGGGGCGGGTGGGGTCCAGCCGGTGGATGGCTTCGTTGGTGCGCTTATAAAAGGCTTCGTTGTCGGGGCTGCCGCTGATGCGGGCACCCCACAAAAAGATGCTGGGATGGTTGCGGTACTGGCACACCATCTCCCGGCAGTTTTGCAGCGCCTGCGCCTGCCACACTTCGTCACCGATGTGCTGCCAGCCGGGCATTTCGGGGAACACCAGCAGACCCAGTTCATCGCAGGCGTCCAGAAACGCCGGGCTGGGGGGCGCATAGCAGGTGCGCACGGCGTTGCAGCCCAGTTCCTTTTTCAGCAGTTGGGCGTCCAGCCGCTGGATGCTGTCCGGCATGGCGTAGCCCTGATACGGGTAGCTCTGGTGCCGGTCAAGGCCGCGCAGCTCCACCCGCTGACCGTTCAGGTACAGCCCGCCCGCCACGAACTGCACGGTGCGGAAGCCGAACCGCACCGTTTTTTCGTCCAGCACCCGGTCGGGCAGACCGCCGGTGCCGGGGCGGATGAGCCGCACGGTCAGGGTGTACAGGGTGGGGTGCTCCAGACTCCACGGGTGCACGTTGTTCAGCGTGCCGGTGATGGGCAGGGAAAGCTCGCCGCTGTACACCGCCCGGCTCCCGGCGGGGCTGCGGATCTCGGCCTGCAGGGTGCAGCCGACCGTCTCGCCCACGGTGGCGGTGTAGATGCGGAAATCGCCCTCGGCCTTGGCCTCAATGAACACGTCCCGCAGGTAGGCGGGCTCCTTGATGTCCAGACTGACGGCGCGGTAGATGCCGCCGTAGGTCAGCGCATCCAGCTGCCCGCCGAAGGGCGGGATGTTCAGATCCTCCCGGCTGTCGCAGCGCACAGCCACCACGTTTTTCTGCCCCAGTTGCAGCGCACCGGTCAGGTCTACCGTAAAGGCGGTGTAGCCGCAGCCATGGTGGAACACCCGCCGCCCGTTGCAGAACACGGTGGCATCGTGCGCCACCGCCCCGAAGGTAAGCAGCACGGTGCGGCCCAGCCACTCCTTGGGCGCAAAAAACTCCCGCCGGTAGCCGCACAGACGCTGGTAGTCGTTTTCATTGCAGTAGTTATAGGGCAGGGGCTTGACCGTGTGCGGCAGCCGCACCGGGGTAAGGGAAAGCTCCGGGCACTCCGGGCGCACCAGCGCCGGGTCAAAGGTGGGGGCGAACAGCCAGCCCTCGTTCCAATCGTAGTGTTCCATAGCAGGATCTCCGTCTGAGTGATAGGCTTATAGAGGTATGGTATCACAAAGTTATGAACGAAAAAAGCATTCACGCCCCTTTTGCGCCGGTTCAGCAGAAATTTTGTAGTGCGCGGAAGCTGCCGCTGGCAGGTTGCCCAAGAAATGCTTGGAAAAATTGTATAAAATCGCCCATAGAAATGGAGCCCCGGAACGCCAGCGGCGTTTCGGGGCTCCAAATTTATTCATACCTCAGCGGATAAAGCTGGTCATGGGGCGGGGCGGGTTCTGCGGGTGGTCGATGCCTGCGGCCTTACCGGCCTCGATGCAGTGCAGCAGCCATGCCATGTTGCGGCCCAGCTCCTGCATCACGGCGCAGCCTTCGGCGTCCTGCAGCACCTGCTCGGGGTTGGAGCCGTGCACCATGGCCCAGTAGGAGCCGTTGACCAGCGGCATGTGGAAGAACTGGGGGTATTTGACCAGCTGGTCAAGGGTGGAGGTGGTACCGGCGCGGCGGGCAGAGCAGCAGATGGCGGCGGGCTTGTAGGCCAGATACTTGCCGCCCGCATAGGCCAGACGGTCCATAAAGCTGGCCATGTTGCCCGCAGCGGAGGCGTAGTGCACCGGGCTGCCGAACACAAAGGCGTCGGCGGTCTTGGCCTTCTCGATGGCTTCGTTGACCACGCCGCCGAACACGCACCCGTTGCCGCTGCGGCAGCCGCCGCAGCCGATGCAGCCGCCCACAGGCTGACCGCCGACGTGCAGGATCTCGGTTTCAATGCCCTGCGCCTTCAGTTCCCCGGCGATGAGGGAAAGGGCGGTGTAGGTGCAGCCCTTCTCGTGGGGGCTGCCGTTGATGAGCAGAACTTTCATGCTGTATACTCTCCTTTACTGAAATGCGCCGTAAAATGCGCAAGATTGCTGCTATGATTGTAGCACAAAGCCGTCCGCAGCGCAATGCGGGCTCTTGACAATGCTATGCAGTTGGGAGATAATAAAGGATACGAAAGAGTTCAAACCGGCTGCCGCGGGGGCGGCAGCTACGGCAAGGAGGTAACATCATGCGCGTGATCGCAGGAGAAGCCCGGGGCCGCAGGCTGGAAGCACTGCCCGGCACCGATGTGACCCGCCCCACCCTCTCGCAGGTGAAGGAGGCGATGTTCAGCATCGTACAGTTCGACCTGCCCGGGGCCCGGGTGCTGGATCTGTATGCCGGCAGCGGCCAGCTGGGCATCGAGGCGCTGAGCCGGGGTGCGGCCCGGTGCGTCTTTCTGGACGAGAACCGGGAGGCCGTAAGCATCGTGATGCGCAACTGCAAGGCCTGCGGCGTGTTCGACCGCAGCCGGGTGAATATCGGCGAGGCTGCGCGGTTCTTATCGGCCTGCCGGGAGCAGTTCGATCTGGTGCTGCTGGACCCGCCCTTCCGTGGCGGTACGCTGGAAAAGATCCTGCCTGCCGTGGAAAAGTGCGTTGCCCCCGGCGGCATCGTGCTGTGCGAGAGCGAAACAGGCATCGTGCTGCCCGCGCAGGCGGGCAGTCTGACCCTGCAGAAGCAGTATAAATACGGCAAGGTGCTGCTGTGGAAGTACACAAAGCCCATGCAGCCCGCCGCTGAGCAGGAGGGAGAAGCCTTATGAACGTGAACGAACTTTTGGATACCATTGAGGATGCACTGGAAGAGAGCGCAAACGTGCCCCTTTCCGGCGGCAAGCGCATCGTGAATGTGGAACAGATCCGGGATTATCTGGACGATGTGCGGGCGGCTTTGCCCGGCGAGCTGCGGCAGGCGCAGCAGATCGTGAACGACCGGGCACAGATCGTGGACAGCGCCAACGCACAGGCACAGGCTATTGTGAAAAAGGCCGAGGAGCGCGCCCGCATTCTGGTCAGCGACGCCGAGATCGTCAAGGCCGCCCAGCAGCGCGCTTCTGAGATCACCTCCGCAGCCCAGACCGAGGCGCGCACCCTGCGCCAGACCGTGACCGACTACTGCGAGAACATGCTGCGCACCACCGAGGACACCATGGTGGAAAACGCCGCACAGGTCAAAAACATCCGTAACAGCCTGCGCCAGAATGCCAAGAAAAACGGCTGATAACGGCCAACTTTCCACACAAATTCCACATATTGCGGAAAACGCAGTCCCTGTGAGCAAAAATGACGGCTCACAGGGACTTTTTTTGTGGATTTTTGCGGCCAAAAGCCGCCCAAAAACCCTTGCATTCACGAACTTGATTTGCTACAATAAAGATGTATCGGTGGGGCAAAGTGGGTAAAAGTAGGGCACACGCCCTGAAAACGCCCCTGAAAGGGGGAGCAGCGCGTGTTTTTTGGCCGTTATGATTATACCATCGACGCCAAGGGGCGGCTGAACTTCCCCGCAAAATTCCGCGATGCCATGGGCGAGAGCTTCGTGGTGCTGGAATGGGTGGACAGCTGCCTGTTCGCACTGCCCATGGAAGAAGTGGAGCGGCTGGCGGACAAGCTGGAAAGCGATGAACTGATGGACAGCTGGGCGATCTCCGGCGACCTGTTCAGCACCGCCTGCGAGGTGGCACCGGACAAGCAGGGACGCATCCTGCTGCCCGCAGAGCTGCGCGCCTACGCCGGACTGGAAAAGGACGTGACCATCATCGGCAACCGCAACCACGCCGAGATCTGGGCCACCGAAGTCTGGAACGCCCGCCGCGCCGCCGTGACCAACGACCAGCGCGCCGAGCGGCTGCGCAAGCTGCACCTCTGATGCAAAAAAAAATAAACCGAGAAAGGAGGCCGTGCCAATGGCCTTTGAAGAACAGCAGCCCTTTGACCCGGCCTCGTTTGAGCATATCCCCGTTTTGCTGAACGAGTGCCTGACAGGGCTTGCCATCGACCCGGCGGGCACCTATCTGGACGGCACCGCCGGCGGCGCGGGACATTCCCGCCAGATCGCCCTGCGGCTGGACGCCGCAAAGGGCGGCAGGCTCATTTCGCTGGATCAGGACCCGGACGCGGTGCAGACCGCGCGCTCCCGTCTGGCCGGGCTGCCTGCCACCGTGGTGCAGATTAACTTCCGCTATGCGGGACAGGCGCTGGAGCAGCTGGGCATTGAAAAGATCAACGGCGCACTGCTGGATCTTGGCGTTTCCAGCCACCAGCTGGACGATGCCGCCCGGGGCTTTTCCTACCGGGCGGATGCGCCGCTGGATATGCGTATGAGCCAGCAGGGCGAGACCGCCGCAGACCTTGTGAACACCGAAAGCCGCGAGGAGCTGGCCCGCATCCTGCGGGATTACGGCGAGGAGCCCTATGCGTGGCAGATCGCAGGAAAGATCGTGGAGGCGCGGGAAACCGCTCCCATCCTGACCACCCTGCAGCTGGCAGATATCGTAGCAAGCGCCATGCCCCCGGCAGAGCGCCGCAAAAACAAGAACCCCTCCCGCCGCACCTTTCAGGCACTGCGCATTGCAGTGAACCACGAACTGGACGCGCTGGAAGAGGGCTTGGATACCATTTTCGATCACCTTGCACCGGGCGGCCGGTTGTGCGTGATCACCTTCCACTCTCTGGAGGACCGGCTGGTCAAGAACAAATTCCGCCGCTGGTCCACGGCCTGTACCTGCCCGCCGGAGTTTCCGGTGTGTGTATGCGGCGGCAAGGCAAAGGCAAAGCTTATCACCCGTAAACCCATTGAAGCTGATACGCAGGAACTGGAGGAGAACCGGCGCAGCCGTTCCGCCCACCTGCGTGTACTGGAAAAATGCTGAGATGCCGGAAGCACCGGCATTGTGAGGAGGAGAGAAACCATGGGTCAGCCAGCATACGATCGTAATGCGGCGCGCCGCCGCAGGGCACCGCAGCCGCAGCGCAAAGCAAACCTGCGGGTAGCAAAGGGCGGCAAGCGGCGGTTGAACCCGCTGCAGGCTGCCGTACATAACGCCATGAATCTGGTGGCGGCAGCACTGCTGGTGGGCTTTGCCATCAGTCTGCTGTGGAGCGAGGCACAGCTGGTGGAGCTGAACGACCAGATCCAAGCCACTAAGGCGCAGCTGGTCAGCGAGCAGAGCCAGTATACCTACTACAACAGCACCCTGAACAGCAAGACCAATATTGCCAGCGTGGAGGAGACCGCAGGGCGGCTGGGTCTGATGAAGGTGGACCCCAGCCAGATCACCTACATCCGCTTGGGCGAAAGCGGCGCACTGGTGCGCCGGGAATCCACCGTGCGGCAATGGACCGACTTTTTGTACACCGGTGCGGTGAACATTCTGGGCACCGTGAGATAAACCGAAAAAAGCGTGCGGCAGCGCACGCTTTTTTCGGTTTATGGACACCGCAGTCTGAACAAATAACAGCGCAGGGCGTGCGGAATGCAGTGCACGCCCCGCAGGAGAGAACCAATGCAAGAACCTTTCCGTAACAAAAAAAGCAGGGGCTACCGCCTGCGTCCGGCCACCGGACGGGATCGGCTGGACAGCCGGGTGCGGCGGATTTGCAGCCGTCTGGGCATCCTTGCGGTGGTAGTGGCAGCAGCCATCGTCATCCGCAGCCTGTATAATATCCAGATCATCCACGGGGCAGAGTACCGCCAGTACGCCGCCCAGCAGCAGCTGCTGGATACCACCATCAAGGCCACCCGCGGCGAGATCTATGATGCTTCCGGCATCACCCTTGCCTCCACCAGCGTGGTGTGGACCATCTGGGCAGACCCCAGTTACAGCAGCATCCTTTATACCAGCAAGACCAACGATGACGACACCGTGACCAAAACGCTGGACCCCGCCATGTGTGCCGAGGTGAGCCGGGAGCTGACGTTGCGTCTGCTCTCCGGGGACGGCGAAAGCATGGACAGCGTGGACACCTCCTCGGCAGAGTATCAGCAGCAGTACCAGACCGTTTACGATGCACTTTCCCGGCTGGATTCTGCCTACGTCACCCTTGCAACCAAGGTGAACAACGCGGTGAAGCTTTCCATTGAAAAGTACGTCACCAGCTTCAACAAGACGCACAAAAAGGCCACCGATACCTCCCGCAAGGGGCGCATCTCAGTGTCCTCGGAAAAGAGCTTTCAGCGCAACTACCCCTACGGTGCCTTTGCCGCAGCGGTGCTGGGCTTTACGGATGCGGATGGCGTCGGCACCTACGGACTGGAAAAATCCTACCAGTCCACCTTGGCCGGTGTAGATGGCCGCACCATCACCCAGCGCAACGCGGTGGGCAACGCCATTGCAGACGCCAACGCTACCACCTTTGCCGCCAAGGACGGCTCCAATCTGGTGCTGTCGCTGGACGTGAACGTGCAGGAGATCGCGGAGCGGTACCTGAACGAAGCTATTGCAGCCAATACGGTGGAAAACCGCGGCTGCGCCATTGTAATGAACGTTAAGACCGGCGCTATCCTTGCCATGGCTTCCAAGCCGGACTTTGACCCCAACGACCCGCTGAACTACACCGCCAACGAGGCTTATCTCAACGAGCTGGTGCACGCAGAGCCGGAGCTTTACGGCGTCTATAAAAAGGACGCCGACGGCAACTACATCACCGATGAACAGGGCAACAAAATTCTGGACGAGGAAGCGGACTATTCCGGCTACTACCGGGATATCCTGTGGAAAAACAAGGCCATCACCGAGCTGTACTACCCCGGCTCTGTGTTCAAGGTCATCACCTCCGCCATGGGCATCGACTCTGGCGTGGCGACCATGAACACCACCTTTACCTGCTCCGGCGCTTACGGTGTTGCCAAGGAGACCTACCACTGCGCAGGGCGCAAGGCGCACGGCCTGCTCAATATGGCCGAGGCGCTGCGCAAGAGCTGCAACATCTACTACATCCAACTGGGGCAGCGTGTCGGCTCGCAGCAGTTCTATAACTACTTCGATGCCTTCGGCTTTACCGCCCGCACCGGGGTGGATCTGCCCAGCGAGACCAACTTTATGCAGTACTACCGCGCCGATCAGCTGGGCGAGGTGCAGCTGGCTTCCTCCTCCTTCGGTCAGGCCATGGCCATCACCCCGCTGCAGATGTGCACCGCCATTGCAGCCACTGTCAACGGCGGGTATCTGGTCACCCCTCATGTGGTGGATAAGATCACCGATGCCAACGGCAATGTCATTCAGGAGATCGGCGCAAACGTGCGCCGTCAGGTCATCAGTCAGAGCGCCAGCGAGGTCATCCGGGAGATGATGGAGTACGAGGTGGGCAACGGCACCGGCGGCGGCAAAAACGCCTATGTGTCCGGCTACCGCATCGGCGGCAAGTCCGGTACTTCCGAGCAGCTAAATATGCACCGCCGCGCCGATGGCGACTATAAAAAGGTGGCTTCTTTCGTGGCGGTGCTGCCCGCCAACGACCCGGAAATTCTGGTCTACGTCATGCTGGACGACCCCAACAACGCCCGGACGGACTACTCCTCCATCCTTGCAGCCCCTGTGGCGGGCAATATCATCAGCGAGGTGGCTCCCTATCTGGGCATCGCCACCGACGGCGAGGACCGCAGCGGCACCATCGTTACCGTGCCGAACCTTGTGGGCACCGAGTGGAGCAACGCGCAGGTAAGCCTGAATATTCAGGGCCTGAAGCATCAGCTGCAGGAGAGTCAGAGCAGCCAGTCTGCTGCCCCGGTCACCTACCAGTACCCCCACGCGGGCGCAAAGGTGCCCTACGGCACCACCATCTACCTGTATACCGATACCTACGAGGGCAGCCACACCGAGGTGCCGGATGTGACAGGCAAGAGCCCGGACTTTGCCCGCCAGATGCTGAGCGCCGCCGGGCTGAACTGCGTGGTGGAGGGCAGCGGCACGGTGCAGGCGCAAAGCGCCGAGCCCGGCTCCAGCGTGCAGCGCGGCACCATCATCACCCTGACCTGTGGGTAAAACAGCTTTTTCGGCATCTTCGCCCAAGGCTTTCAGCATAAAGCACTGCCGCAAGGCGGTGACGGATGAGGGTGCAGCATTCAATAGAACGAGAGGGGATAGAACAATGGAAAAGATCCATGCAAGCAAGCTTCTGGCAGGGCTGGTGCCTGCCGGAAAACTGACCAGTGACCCGGAGGTGGCACTGGTCACCACCGACAGCCGCGAGGTAAAGCCCGGCTGCATTTTTGTGGCCTTCCCCGGCGAGCGGTTCGACGGCCATGATTTCGCCGCCCGTGCGCTGGAGCAGGGCGCGGAGTATGTGGTGGTCAACCATCCCGTGCCCGGTGTGCCGGAGGAAAAGGCCATCCTTTGCCCGGACAGCTACCACGCCATGATGGTGATGGGCGCAAACTACCGCAGCCAGTACCACCCCAAAATGGTGGGTGTGACCGGCAGTGTGGGCAAGACCACCACCAAGCAGATGACCTACGCCGCCCTGTGCGGCTTTGGCGAGACCATCAAGACCGAGGGCAACCAGAACAATGAGCTGGGCATGCCCCGCACCCTGATGCGGCTGGAAAGCAGCACCGAGTACGCGGTCATCGAGATGGGCATGAGCCACGCGGGCGAGATCGACCGTCTGGCGCGGGCAGCACGGCCGGATGTGGGCATCATTACCTGCATCGGCGTGTCCCATATCGGCAATCTGGGCAGTCAGGAGAACATCTGCAAGGCAAAGCTGGAGATCTGCAACGGTCTGCCGGAGGGTGCGCCGCTGGTGCTGAACTACGACGACCCCTTCCTGCGCAAGGCAGCGCTCCCCGCCCATGTGCGCCCGGTGTGGTTCAGCCTGAGCGATGAAAACGCAGACGTCTGCGCCCTGTCCATCCGGCAGGAGACCGACGGCATGAGCTTTGTGCTGGAGGATCAGGAGCACGGCACCTTTGTGGTGAACATCCCCGCCATGGGACGCCACAATGTAGCAAATGCACTGGCTGCCTACTGCGCCGCCACCCGTCTGGGGTGCGACGCCAAGAGGGTCATCCATGGGCTTTCCAACTTTGAGCAGACCGGACGCCGCCAGAAGGTGGTGGACAGCGAGGGCGTGACCGTCATCGAGGACTGCTACAACGCAAACCCGGACAGCATGAAGGCTGCGCTGGCGATGTTTAAAGATTTCCCCTGCAAGCGCCGCTTTGCCCTGCTGGGCGATATGCTGGAGCTGGGCGAGCTGAGCCGCGAAGCACACGAGGAGCTGGGACGCCTTGCCGCCGAGAGCGGGCTGTACTGCCTGATCACCTACGGCGAGCAGGCCAAGCGCACCGCTGTGGTGGCTGCGGCTAAGGGGGTAGAGACCCTGCACGCGGACAGCTACCGCGAGGCTGCCGATGCCCTGCTGAGCCGGGTGCAGCCCGGCGATGCCGTTCTGGTAAAGGCCAGCCACGGCATGGCACTGGAAAAAGTGCTGGATATCTTCTACGCAGAGCATAAAGAAACGGAAGTATAACTATTTGGCGAAATGGAGTGTCTGATCTATGGAGCGTTTCGCCTTGGCAGCGGCGGTGGTGCTGGGCTTTGCCCTTACGGCAGCCCTGTGCAGCCTGTTTGTTCCGCTGCGGCGGGTGCTGGAACGCCGCGAACAACAACAGCAGCCGGTACAGTCTGAGCAGCCCCGGCCTGCACCCCTGCGCGCCCCGCTGTGGGGTGGGCTGTGTGCTGCGGCGGGCACGGTGGCTGCGGTGGGCGTGGGCTGGCTTGCCGCCTGCGTAGGCCAGCCGGAGCTGTTGGGCAGCGAAGGCCGGTTGATGACGCGGCTGCTCACGGCGCTGGCTGGGAGCCTTGCCTTTGGGGCAGTGGGCTTTGCAGAGGATCTTGCCCGGATGCGCAGCCCGGCGGCGCTGGGGCTGCGGCGGAACGTGCGGCTTTTGCTGGAAGCACTGGCCGCGGCATTCGTTCTTTTGCTGCTGCGGGCAGCGGGCTGTCTGCCCCGGGGGATGGGCGTGCCCGGGGCGGGGTATGTGCTGCTGGGCAGCGCCGTGCCCTTTTTGTGGGCGGTGCTCATGGTGGCACTGGCCGAGTGCGCCCGCATCGCCGAGCGGGACGAGGGCGCGGTGTGCGGTGCGGCCTTTGTGGCCATGCTGGCGCTGATGATGGTAGAAGCCGGTCTGGGCGTTTCCGGGCTGGCGGTGCTGCCCGGAGCGTTGGCCGGGGCACTGGTGGCACTGGGGCTGTGGGCGTTCCCTCCGGCAAGGCTGGGGGTGGGCTGCTGCGGCAGTCTGCTGGCGGCGGGTGCTGTCGGCTGTATCCCACTCAGTCTGGACATGACCAGCCTGACCGTGCCGCTGGCGCTGCCCTTCTGGGTGGCGGGCGGTCTTTTGGCAGCGCAGCTGCTGTGTGCAAAGCGCACCGGCAAGCCTTTGCGCTGCTGGGTAAAAAAGCATAAAATGAGCCCGGAGACGGTGTTCCTGTGCAGCTTTGCGCTGAGCGCTGTCGGCTATGTGCTGGCGCTGGCGCTGCTGCGCTGGTGCTGACCGGGCACAGAGAGGGAAGGGAGCGCAGATGGCGACTATCCGCAAAAAACACAGAGCGCCGGTGTCGGTGTTCCAGCGAGACCCGGGCCCGTGGTCCCGGCTGCTGATCGACTGGCTGGCTACGCTGGCTGTTATTATGATCTTTGGGCTGGTGATGCTGTTCAGCGCCAGCTACACCACCGGTTACCTGCGCATGGGCGACAGCTTCCACTACATCAAGCAGCAGGCGCTGTGCATGATGATCGGGCTGGCCTGTATGTTTCTGATGAGTTATATGGATCACCGTTTTCTGCGCAAGATGGTGGTGCCGGGCTACATCATCGTGCTGGCCATGCTGGCCGTCACCCTGACCATGGCCCCTCTGAACGGCTGCCGCCGCTGGATCCGCTTCGGCGGGCTTACGCTGCAATCCTCCGAGGTGGCAAAGTTTGAAATGATCCTGTTCAGCTCCCATCTTGCGGCAAAAGCGCCGCAGGTGGAGCGGCTGGACCCGGAGCGCCGCATCCTGCTTACCCCCGGGGAGTGGCTGCGGGTGCGGGTGTGGAAGCAGCTGGTGGTGCCGGTGCTGCCCCTTATACCGGTGGTCATCCTGCTGGCGATGGAGCCGCACATGTCCGGCATCGTGCTGACGGTGGCGGTGGTGGGCACCATCCTGCTGCTGTCCGGCAGCGGCGGTGTGCTGACATGGGCGGGTGCCATCACGGCAGGTGCCCTGCTGGAAACGCTGCTCTCCCATGTGGACTCCATCCCCTACCTGCAAAAGCGTCTGGACGGCTGGACACAGGATCTGAGCAAGATGACCGACCAGACCGTGCAGAGCCTTTACGCCATCGGCTCCGGCGGGCTGAAGGGGCTGGGGCTGGGCAACAGCGTGGAAAAGCAGCTCTGGCTGCCGGAAAGCACCAACGACTTCATTTTCAGTGTGGTGTGCGAGGAGCTGGGCTTCATCGGCGCAGTACTCATTATCGTGCTGTTCGTGCTGTTCATCGTGCAGGGTCTGCTCATCGCCTATAAGGCCGAGAATTTGTACTGCACCATGGTGGGCATCGGCATCATGGCACAGATCGCGTGGCAGGTGTTCTGCAACATCGCCGTGGTCACCAACACCCTGCCCAACACCGGCATCAGCCTGCCCTTCTTCTCCTCCGGCGGCACAAGCCTGATTTTGCTGCTGGCAGAAATGGGCGTGATGGTGAACATAGGCCGCAACGGCGAGCGGGTGGCGCAGCAGCGGGAGCAGATGCGTGCCCAGCGGGAAGCCGCCCGCGCTGAGCGGGAAGCAGAACTTGCCCGCAAGACCATTGACTTGGCCTCTGCCCGTGCAGCCCGCACAGAACAGTAAAACAAACCGCAAGCCCGCCCGGCCGCAGGCCGGGCGTTTATAAGGAGGAATCACCATGCGTGTTCTCATTGCAGCCGGCGGCACCGCCGGACATATCAACCCCGCACTGGCCATTGCCGGTGCTCTGAAAAAGGCTGACCCTACCGCCGAGATCCACTTTGCAGGCCGTAAGGAGGGCATGGAGTACCGTCTGGTCACACAGGCGGGTTACCCCTTCCACCATATCGAAATCACCGGCTTCCAGCGCAAGCTCAGCCTGCACAACATCAAGCGCAATATCATTACCCTGTGGAATCTGGCCCTCTCCGGCCCTAAGGCCAAGGCCATGATGAAAGAGGTAAAGCCGGATCTTGTCATCGGCTGCGGCGGCTATGTGTCCGGCCCGGTGGTGCGCTGCGCCGCCAAAATGGGCATCCACACCGCTCTGCATGAGCAGAACGCTTTTCCCGGTGTGACCAACAAGCTGCTGGCCCCGGATGTGGATATCGTATTTGCCGCTGTGCCCGCCGCTGTGGAAAAGCTGGGCGCACCGGACAAGACCCTTGTGGTGGGTAATCCCGTGCGGCCGGAGGTGTTTGTACAGGCCGCGAATCGCGAGGCCATCCGTGCACAGCTGGGTGCGGGCGACCGCACCGTCATTCTGTCCTTCGGCGGAAGTCTGGGTGCACGCCGGGTCAACGAGGTGGTGGCAGACCTCTGCGCTTGGGAGCAGCACGAGCACAAGCCGGTGCTGCACCTGCACGCCACCGGACAGTACGGCGTACAGCTGTTTGAGCAGCTGCAAAAGCAGAAGGGCTTTGCCCCCGGCGACAGCCTTGTGGTAAAGGAATACATCAACAATATGCCGGAGCTGCTGGCAGCGGCAGACCTCGTCATCAGCCGCGCCGGTGCGCTGACGCTGGCCGAACTGGAAGCCGTGGGACGCGCCGCTGTGCTGATCCCCAGCCCCAATGTGGCGGAGAACCACCAGTACTACAACGCCATGGAGCTGCAAAAGGCCGGGGCGGCTGTGGTCATTGAAGAAAAAGACCTGACCGGCGAAAAGCTGGTGCAGACTGTTTCTACTATGCTGACACAGCCCGGCAAGCTGGCCGAAATGGGCAAAAACGCCCGCAGCCTGTCGGTGGACGACAGTCTGGACCGCATCACTGCGGCGCTGCTCAAGCTGGTCAAGACCCCGTGATGCAGACGTGGAATAAACAAGAAGGAAGGTGCGAATGATGCAGCAGAACCGTGACCGCAACGGCAGACCCCGGAACACGAGACCCTATGATCTGAACCGGGATGTGGCGCGCACCTCTGCGCCTTCGCAGGACCCTACGCCCCGGAGCACCGGCAGCAGCCGCTACGGCTACAACGGCGAGCCGCTCAGCCGCCCGCCCTCCCGCAGCGCCAACGGCGGCGTGCGCTCCTCCCGGGCAGATAACAGCATCCAGTTCCCCACTCAGTCCCAGACCCGCCGCCCGGCGCAGGGGCAGAGGAGCAATACCACCCAGTACCCCTCTGGCAGCCGCCCGGCGGGCAGCAGACCCAAAAACGCGAAGTCTGGCGGCAAGCAGCGCCGCCCGGCAAACAATGCCCGCAGCGGGCAGAACAACCGGAAAAACCAGAACGCGCAAAACCATCCGAACCGGCAGCACCCGGCAGCCAGCCAAAATCAGCGCCTGCGCCCGGCGCAGAGCGCCCCGCAGCAGAGCCCTGCCCGGCGGGAGCAGCGCAAAAAGCGCAAGGTGACCCGCGCTACCCTGCGCCGCCGCCGGATGCTGCGCCGCCTGACCGCCTTTGCCATGCTGCTGTGCGTCATTGGTGCGGGTATCTACCTGACCATGACCATGCTGTTCCGCATCAACTCCATTCAGGTGCAGACCCCGGACGGCAAGCAGGTGACCGAGATCGCGGGCTACTCCGCAGACAGCATTTTACAGCAGATGGGCGTGCAGCTGGAAGAGAACATCTTCAGCTTTGAACCCGGCGAAAAGGCCGCTGTGCTGGAGCAGAATTTCCCACTGCTGGGCTCCATCAAGGTGATTCGGGACTACCCCAACACCGTGGTGGTGCAGGTGACCGAGGCCGTGCCCGCCTACGCGGTGCAAAACGGCAATAAATGGCTTGTGATCTCGGACAAATGGAAGATCCTGTCCGAGGAAAGCACCCAGCCCGAGGGGCTTTGCACCCTGTACGGCGGAAAGCTGCAGGATACCACCCCGGGACAGGGCTTCTGGTTCGTGGACGATGCGGACGCGGCAAGCGCCTCCGGGTCGGAAACCGCCGAAAGCGAAAGTGCAGTGAGCACCGAGACCGCCCGCATGGAAGCGCTGCGCACACTGCGCAGCAAGCTGGAGGAATACGGCCTGTCGCAGGACGTGACGCGGCTGGAAGTGGCAGACACCGAGCAGCTCGCATTTTTGTATCAGGATCGCATCAGCGTGCTGCTGGGTACGCTGAACGATCTGGATTATAAGCTGGACCGTGCCCGCTATGTGCTGACCAACGCCGATGGCAAGGGCTGCGGCCCCACCGATACCGGGCGGCTGGATTTCAGCCATACCAGCGCCAGCAGCACCCGCAAGATCTATTTTGCACAGGGCGAGCCTACTCTGCCCTCCGGCTATGTGGTGCCGCCCAAGGCCGAGGAACCCGCCCCGGCAGAGGACACCGCCGACAGCACGGAAAGCACGGAAAGCGCGGATGCTGCTGATACCACCGAACCGGCAGCTGACGCGGACACCGAGCAGCTGCCCCTGACCCACCCTGACCGCATGACGGCCAACGAAGAAGAAAACCCCATGTAAAGAAGCTTTTTGGAGGAGACTGTATGAAGCTGGAACAACTGATGGAAGGCGTGCCCTTTACCCTTGTGCAGGGCAGTCTGGATACTGAGATCGCGGATATCATCTACGACAGCCGCAAGGCTGCCCCGGGGCTTTTGTTCGTGTGCATCGTGGGCACCCAGCGGGACAGCCACACGTTTGCCGCCGACTGCGCCGCCAAGGGGGTCAGCGCGCTGGTCATCCAGCACGACATCGACCTTTCCGCCATGCCCGGGGTGACCGTGGTCAAGGTGGAGAGCAGCCGCTATGCCATGGCGCTGATGAGCGCCAACCTCTTCGGCAACCCTGCCCGCCAGATGACCATGATCGGCGTCACCGGTACCAAGGGCAAGACCACCACCACCCACATGATCAAAAGCGTGCTGGAGGCCGCAGGCCGCAAGGTGGGCATGATCGGCACCAACGGCATCTACTATATGGGACGCCACAAGGACACCGCCAACACCACCCCGGAAAGCTACGAGCTGCAAAAGACCTTCCGGGAGTTTCTGGACGCCGGCTGCGACACCGCGCTGATGGAGGTATCCAGTCAGGGTCTGATGATGGATCGCGTGGCGGGCGTGCACTACGATGTGGGCGTGTTCACCAACCTTTCGCCGGATCACATCGGCCCCGGTGAGCACAAGACCTTTGAGGAGTACCGCAGCTGGAAGGGACAGCTGTTCAAGCGCTGCGACGTGGGCGTGGTGAATATCGACGACGAGAACACCGCCGCCCTGCTGGAGGGCCACACCTGCAAGCTGGTGACCTACGGCCGCGATGAAAAGGCCGACTACCGCGAGACCGGCTACAAACTGCTGCGCACCCACGATTTTCTGGGCGTTGCCTTCCACGTTACCGGCAAGGACGAGATGGACGTGAAGGTGAATATGCCCGGCGAGTTCAGCGTGTACAACGCGCTGGCTGCGCTGGCCGTGGGCAAGGTGCTGGGTCTGCCGGATGCCGCCATCCACGACGGTCTGGGCAAGTGCGTGGTGAAGGGCCGTGTGGAGCTGGTGCCCATCAGCAAAAAGTTCACTATCCTGCTGGACTACGCCCACAACGAGGTATCCACCGAGAGCCTGCTTACCACCCTGCGCGCCTACAAGCCCCATCGTCTGGTGGTGGTGTTTGGCTGCGGCGGCAACCGCTCCAAACTGCGCCGCTACGGCATGGGCGAGATCTGCGCCAAGATGGCCGATTTCTCCATCCTCACCGAGGACAACAACCGCTTTGAAAAGGTGGAGGACATCCTTGCGGACATCCGCGAAGGCATGAACAAGGGCAACCCGGACGCAAAGTTCGTGGAGATCCCCGACCGTCTGGATGCGCTGCACTACGCAGTGGATCACGCACAGGAGGGCGATCTGATCGCCGTCATCGGCAAGGGGCATGAGACCTACCGCGACCGCGAGGGCGTCAAGACCCCCTTCCTTGAGCGGGAGCTGCTGGAAGAATATGCCCAGCAGATCGGGCTGGAATAAGAAAATAATATTATTATTGCGGGAAAAGCCGCTGCACAAAGCACTGTGCAGCGGCTTTTTTGCGCCCTGTGCAGGGGGCTATATAAAAAGGAAGCAAACTGTGACAAAAATGTAAAAGATAAAAATCTTTAACTAAAACCATTGACTTATCCGACGGTTTGGCTATAATGGTCGTGTTCGATACCTCACAAATTTTAGGTAAATAATTAAACACAAACAGTAAACATAAAGGAGAATACTACCATGACTTTCGAGGAAATGAAGAAGATCGTTGTCGATACCCTGAGCTGCGATGAGGACAAGGTGACCATGGAGGCCAGCCTGACCGAGGATCTGGAGGCCGACAGCCTGGACGCTGTGGAGCTGAACATGGCGCTGGAAGAGGCCTGCGGCGTGTCCATCCCCGATGAGGAGCTGGCAAACCTCAAGACCGTGGGCGATATCTTCAACTACATCAATGCCCATGTCTGAGGCTGACAGAGGCGAAACGCGATGAACAGTATCAAAGACCTGCTGCCGGGCAGTATGCGGGAGCGCACCTTCCAGCTGAAAGCCCGGCGGGATGCGGGTGCCGTGTGGAACGACCCGCAGTTCGTGGAATGCAAAAAGTGCGGACGCCGCGCCACCCGCCAGATCTGGAACAAGGCGCAGTACGTCTGCCCCAACTGCGGGGTGCACCTGCCCATCGGCGGGTACTACCGCCTGAGCTTGATCCTTGACAAGGGCAGCTTCCGGGAGCTGGATGCCGACCTTGCACCGCAGGATGTGCTGCAGTTTCCCGGCTATCCGGAAAAGCTGGAAGCACAGACCGGCAAGACCGGCCTGAAGGAAGCCGTCATCACCGCCACGGGGCGCATCGAGGGCACCCCGGTGGTGGCAGCAGTGCTGGACAGCCGGTTCTTTATGGGCAGCATGAGCACCACTGTGGGTGAAAAGATCACCCGCGCCGTGGAGCACGCCACCGCAAAGCACCTGCCGCTGATCATCTTCTCGGCCAGCGGCGGCGCCCGGATGCAGGAGGGCATTTTCAGCCTGATGCAGATGGCAAAGACCTCTGCCGCCATCGAGCGGTTCTCTGCCCGGGGCGGGCTGTATATCAGCGTGCTGACCCACCCCACCACCGGCGGCGTGACCGCCAGCTTTGCCAGCCTTGGCGATATTATGCTGGCAGAGCCCGGGGCGCTGATCGGCTTTGCGGGCCCCCGGGTCATTGAACAGACCATCGGCGAAAAGCTGCCCGCAGGCTTCCAGCGCAGCGAGTTCCAGTACGAGCACGGCTTTGTGGACAAGGTAGTGCCCCGTACCGAGATGCGCGAAACACTGGCGCAGCTGCTGCGTCTGCACGCCTGAGGAGGGAGCGCCTTATGATCAAGGACATCTTACAACAGCTCGCACCGCTGGATGAAAAGATCGCCGCCCTGCGCGGCGACCCGGCGGACGAGAACATGACCGATATCACCAACCACGCTGCCGAGTTGGCAGAGCTTTCCGCACAGGAGGACGCTTTGCTGTCCGGCTGCGGAGCGCTGACCGCAGAGGACAGGGTCTTTCTGGCTCGTCACCCGGAGCGCCCCCACATCGACGAGATCGTGGATGCACTGTTCACCGATTTCTTTGAGCAGTGCGGCGACCGCCAGTGCAAGGAAGATGCCGCCATTCTGGGCGGTGTGGCGCTGTTCCACGGCCAGCCGGTCACGGTCATCGGCCACCGCAAGGGCAGCACGCTGGAAGAAAACCTGCGCTGCAACTTCGGTATGCCCGGGCCGGAGGGCTACCGCAAGGCTCTGCGCCTGATGAAGCAGGCCGAAAAGTTTGACCGTCCCATCATCACCTTCATTGACACCCCGGGCGCATACCCCGGCAAGGACGCCGAGGAGCGCGGACAGGGCGAAGCCATTGCCCGCAACCTGATGGAGATGAGCGGCCTGACCGTGCCGGTGATCGCAGTGGTCACCGGCGAGGGCTCCTCCGGCGGCGCACTGGCGCTGGGTGTGGCAAACCGTATCCTCATGCTGGAAAATGCCGTCTACTCGGTGCTGAGCCCTGAGGGCTTTGCCAGCATCCTGTGGAAGGATTCCTCCCGCAGCGGCGAAGCCTGCGAGATCATGAAGCTGACCGCGCAGGATCTGTACAAGGACGGCATCGTGGAGGAGATCATCCCGGAGCCGGTGGGCGGCGCACAGCGCGCCCACGGGGTACTGTTCGGTGATCTGGACGAGGCACTGCGGCGTCAGCTGCGCAGCCTTGCCCGCATGAATGGCCGTCAGCTGGCCGAGCAGCGCTACCAGAAATTCCGTCAGATCGGAGAAATGAGGAAAGCATGAAGGGTTTGCGTCTGATCGCCACCGGCGGGGCTTTGCCCGGCCGCACGGTCACCAACGAAGAGCTGAGCCGCACCGTGGATACCAGCGACGAGTGGATCACCACCCGCACCGGCATCCGCACCCGGCACTACTGCACCGAGGGTGAAAACGCCGCCACACTGGCCATTGCTGCCGCAAAGCAGGCGCTGCAGCGCAGCGGCCTTGCCCCGGCAGACATTGCCTGCTGCGTCTGCGCCACCCTTTCCGCGCCGGATGCCACCCCAAGCGTGGCCTGTCAGGTGCAGGCGGCGCTGGCGCTGCCGGAAAACCGCCCTGCACTGGACGTGAACGCCGCCTGCTCCGGCTTTTTGTATGGCACGGCGGTGGCGCGCGGCCTGCTGGCTACGCTGGGCGGGCAGTACGCGCTGGTCATCGGCACAGAGGCGCTCTCCCGCCTGATGGACCCCGCCGACCGCTCCACCTGTGTGCTGTTCGGCGATGGAGCCGGTGCGGCGGTGTTTGAACTGACCGACACCTCCGCGCCCTTTGCCATCACGCTGGGCGCCCGGGGCGATGCCGCCATCCATGCCGGCGGCCCCAGCCGCGCAGGCTCGGCACCTATCAGCATGGACGGCAGGGCAGTGTTCCGCTTTGCGGTGGACGCCCTGCCTAAGTGCCTGCACACCGTACTGGACGAGACCGGCCTTACACTGGACGGGCTGGACTGGGTGGTCTGCCATCAGGCCAACAGCCGCATCATCGACCACTGCGTCAAGGCGCTGCACGCCGACGGTGCAAAGTTCTACAAAAACATGGATCGCCACGGCAACACCAGTGCTGCCAGCATCCCGGTGGCGCTGAACGAGCTGGCTGAGAGCGGCCAGCTGCACCCCGGCCAGACCCTTGCCTGCATCGGCTTTGGCGGCGGCCTGACATGGGGCGGCATGATCGTGGAGTATAAAGGATAAAGACCATGAAACTTTTAAACGAGATCTTGGGGACGAAATACCCCATCATTCAGGGCGGCATGGCAAACATTGCCACCGGCGAGTTTGCCGCCGCCTGCTCCAACGCCGGTGCGCTGGGCATCATCGGTGCGGGCGGCATGAATGCCGATACCCTGCGCCAGAACATCCGCCGCTGCCGGGAGCTGACCGACAAGCCCTTTGGCGTGAACATCATGCTCATGCACCCGCAGGCAGATGAGTTTGCCCAGATCGTGGTGGAGGAAAAGGTCGCCGTGGTCACCACCGGCGCAGGCAACCCGGGAAAGTACGTTTCCATGTGGAAAGCTGCCGGTATCAAGGTGATCCCGGTGGTGGCGGCTGCCGTGCTGGCACGGCATCTGGAGCCTCTGGGCATCGACGCCGTCATTGCCGAGGGCACCGAGAGCGGCGGCCATGTGGGCGAGATGACCACCATGGCACTGGTGCCGCAGGTGGTGGACGCGGTCAGCGTGCCGGTCATCGCTGCAGGCGGCATTGCCGATGGCCGTCAGCTGGCGGCTGCGCTGGCGCTGGGCGCCTGCGGTGTGCAGGTGGGCACCTGCCTGCTGGCAAGCGAGGAGTGCCCCATCCACCCTAACTACAAGGCCGCGCTGCTCAAAGCCGGGGACAGTGACACCATCGTCACCGGACGCACCGTGGGTGCGCCGGTGCGTGTGCTGAAAAACCGCATGAGCCGGGAGTATGTCCGTCAGGAAAAGGCGGGCGCGGACAAGATGGAACTGGAAAAATACACGCTGGGCAGCCTGCGCCGCGCCGTCTTTGAGGGCGACACGGTAAGCGGCAGCCTGATGGCCGGTCAGGTAGCCGGAATGCTGCACGAGGTACGCCCCGTGGCCGACATCCTTGCCGACCTGTGGCAGGGCGGGAGGCAGCGCATTGCCGCGCTGAACACCGAATGCTGACCCTTGGCGGCAAGCCCCTGCAAGTACCCATTTTGCAGGGCGGCATGGGCGTAGGCGTCTCGCTGGGCGGGCTGGCCGGTGCGGTAGCAGCCTGCGGCGGCATGGGGTGCATCTCCACCGCCGATGCAGGCTACCGGGAGCCGGATTTTGCCCGTGACCCGGCGGCAGCCAACCACCGCGCCCTGACCGCAGAGATTCAAAAAGCAAAGGCCATCGCCGGGGGCATGGGTCTGGTGGCCATCAACGCCATGGTAGCCACCCGGGACTATGCCGACGCCATCCGCACCGCCGTGGCGGCGGGGGTGGATGCCGTGGTCTCCGGTGCGGGTCTGCCGCTGGAGCTGCCGGGCATCGTGGGCACCAAAGAGGTGGCCATTGCGCCCATCGTATCCAGCGCCCGGGCGGCAAAGCTCATCCTGCGCCGCTGGGCAAAGGAGTTTGAACGCACCGCCGATTTTGTGGTCATCGAGGGCTGCAAGGCGGGCGGACATCTCGGCTTTGCCGAGGAGGACCTGCTGGCAGACCGCTGCCAGACCTTGGACGAGATTCTGCCCGGGGTGCTGGCGGAGGTAAAACCCTACGAGGAGCAATACGGCCACGCCATCCCGGTGTTTGTGGCGGGCGGCGTGTACACCGGTGCCGACATGGCACACTTTACAAAGCTTGGCGCTGCGGGCGTGCAGCTTGCCACCCGCTTTATCCCCACCTACGAGTGCGATGCCTCCCAGACCTACAAGGACGTGCTGCTGGCGGCAAAGCCGGAGGATGTGCGCATCATCCACAGCCCGGTGGGAATGCCCGGTCGCGCTCTGAACACCCCGCTGGTGCAGGCGCTGGCCGAGGGCAAGCGCTTCCCGCCCAAGCACTGCGCCCGGTGTCTCAAGACCTGCGACCCCGCCGCTGTGCCATACTGCATCACCCACGCCCTCATCGAGGCGGTGAAGGGCAACGTGGAGGAAGGGCTCTTCTTCTGCGGCGAAAACGTGGGCCGGCTGGACCGGATGCGCACCGTGCGCGAGCTGATGGACGAACTTGTGACCGAATGGAGGCAGAACTTATGAAGCTTGCCGTACTTTACGCCGGCCAGGGTGCGCAGCACCCCGGCATGGGCAAGGAATTTTACGAAGCATCTCCCGCCTTCCGGGCGGCCTTTGACAGCGCAGCGCTGGATTTTGACCTGCACCGCGTCTGCTTTGAGGACCCGGACGGCGTTTTGAATCAGACCGAATACACCCAGCCCTGCATGGTGGCCTTTGCCTGCGGCGTGACCGCCGTGCTGGCCGAAAAGGGCGTAAAGCCCGCCTATCTGGCGGGGCTTTCGCTGGGCGAATACTCCGCGCTGCAGGCAGCCGGGGTGTTCACCGCAAAGCAGGCCATCGAGCTGACCGCCTTCCGGGGCAAGGCCATGGCCGAGGCTGCAAAGGGCCTTGATTGCGGCATGACCGCCGTGCTGGGGCTGGACAGAGAAAAACTGTCTGCCTGCTGCGAGCAGGCGGCAGAGACGGGCTGTGTGCAGATCTGCAACTACAACTGCCCGGGGCAGCTGGTCATCGGCGGTGAAAAAGCCGCTGTGGAGCAGGCTGCCGTGCTGGCAAAGGAAGCCGGTGCCCGCCGCTGTATCCCGCTGAAGGTCAGCGGCCCCTTCCACACAAAGCTGATGGCTCCCGCAGGGGATGCGCTGGCACAGCGCTTTGCGGGCGAAAACTTCGGCACCATGGAGACGCCGGTGCTGTTCAACTGTCTGGGGCATGAAAAGGCCGAGACCGACAGCATCCCGCAGCTGCTGGTAAAGCAGGTGCAGAGCAGCGTCTACATGGAAGATACCCTGCGCCGTCTGGGCGAGCTGGGCGTGGACCACATTCTGGAAGTCGGCCCCGGCAGCGCCCTGAGCGGTTTTGTGAAAAAGACTCTGCCCGGGGTGGCCTGCACCGCAGTGGAGACCCCGGAACAGCTGGATGCGGTGCTGATCGCATGGAAGGAAGCAGAATGAGCGAAGAAAAGCTGACCCGCGCCGCCATTGTTACCGGCGGCAGCCGGGGCATTGGCCGCGCGGTGTGCGTGGCACTGGCAAAGCAGGGCTGCAACGTGGTGGTGAACTACTGCCACGGCGCAGAGCCTGCGGAGCAGACGGCAGCCCTCTGCCGCGCCGAGGGTGTGCAGGCGGTGACCGTGCAGGCGGATGTATCCACCGCCGAGGGCTGCAAGGCGCTGTTCGATGCCGCCGCCGAGGCCTTTGGCCGGGTGGATGTGCTGGTGAACAACGCGGGCATCACCCGGGACAACCTGATTTTGCGCCTGACCGAGCAGGATTTTGACGCGGTGTTGGACACCAACCTGAAAAGCGCCTTTCTCTGCTGCAAGGAGGCCGCCCGCCGCATGGTGCGCCAGCGCTATGGCCGCATCGTGAACCTTTCCAGCGTGGTGGCGCTGCGCGGCAATGCCGGGCAGACCAACTACGCCGCCAGCAAGGCGGGGCTCATCGGCCTGACCAAGAGCCTTGCCCGGGAGCTGGCCGCGCGGAACGTGACCGTGAACGCGGTAGCGCCCGGCTTTATCGACACCGACATGACTGCCGTGCTGCCGGAGGCAGTGCGCACCGGCATGACGCAGGGCATCCCCGCAGGCCATGCAGGCCAGCCGGAGGATGTGGCACAGGCAGTGGCGTTTTTTGCCGCAGAACAAAGCAGCTATCTCACCGGGCAGGTGCTCTGTGTGGACGGCGGCATGGCAATGTAAAGGAGAACCCTTATGGAAAAACGCAGAGTTGTGATCACCGGCCTTGGCACGGTGAACCCGCTGGGCAACAATGTGGCCGACAGCTGGGCAGCAGCCCGTGCCGGTAAATGCGGCATCGGCCCCATCACCCAGTTCGACACCACCGACTTCAAGTGCAAGCTGGCCGGTGAGGTAAAGGATTTTGACCCCGCGACCGTGGTGGACAAAAAGGAAGTCCGCAAGATGGCGCGCTTCACCCTGCTGGCACTGGGCGCTGCCGCCGAAGCCATTGCAGACAGCGGTCTTGATACCGAGGCCGAGGGCAAGGACATTGGCGTCATCCTGTCCAGCGGCATCGGCGGTCTGCCCACGATCGAGGAGCAGCACGCCCGCGGCGAGGAAAAGGGCATGGAGAAGGTAAGCCCCTACTTTGTGCCCATGGCCATTGCCAACATGGCAGCGGCACAGGTGGCTATCCGCTTTGGTCTGAAGGGCATGTGCACCTGTCCGGTCACGGCCTGCGCCGGCGGCACCAACGCCGTGGGCGACGCCTTCCACCGCATCCGGGACGGCTACGAGTCGGTAATGGTTTGCGGCGGCGCGGAGAGCTGCATCAGCCCCTTGGGCATCGGCGGCTTTACCAGCATGAAGGCGCTTTCCACCGCCACCGACCCGGACGCTGCCAGCCTGCCCTTTGACGCCCGCCGCGGCGGCTTTGTCATGGGCGAGGGCAGCGGTGTGCTGGTGCTGGAAGAGCTGGAGCATGCAAGAGCGCGCGGGGCACACATCTATGCCGAGGTGGTGGGCTACGGTGCCAACTGCGACGCCTACCACTTTACCGCGCCCGCACCTGGCGGCGCAGGTGCCATCGACTGCATGAAGCTGACCTTGGCGGACGCCGGACTTGCACCGGAGCAGGTGGACCACATCAACGCTCACGGCACCGGCACCCACATGAACGATGCCTGCGAGACTGCTGCCATTCACGCCGTGTTCGGCGCACACGCCAAGGAGATGACCGTGGTCAGCACCAAGAGCATGACCGGCCATCTGCTGGGCGGTGCGGGCGGCATTGAAGCCGTGTTTACCGCGCTGGCACTGCGGGATCAGTTTGCACCGCCCACCATCCACTATGCCCAGCCTGACCCGGAGTGTGATCTGGATTATGTGCCCAACACCGGGCGGCAGCAGGAAATGCAGTATGCGCTGAGCAACAGTCTGGGCTTTGGCGGCCACAACGCCTGCATCGCCCTGCGCAGATGGGAGGGCTGACCCATGGCAGAGCCCCGTACCGTGCGTGAAAACGCCAACACCTTGAGCAGTGTGCAGATCGCAGAAATTCTGCCCCACCGCTACCCCTTTGCCCTCGTGGACCGTGTTCTGGACTACGAGCCGGGGCAGTGGGCCATCGGCCGCAAGTGCGTCACCCGCAACGAGGAATTTTTCAACGGCCACTTCCCGGCGCAGCCGGTCATGCCCGGCGTGCTGCTGCTGGAGGCGCTGGCACAGACCGGTGCTGTGGCGGCACTGAGCCTGCCGGAAAACAAGGGCAAGCTTGCGCTGTTCGGCGGCATCAAGAGTGCCCGCTTCCGCAAGCAGGTCACCCCCGGGGACGTGCTCACCCTCCACTGCGAGCTGGTGCAGCAGCACGGCGCTGTGGGCGTAGGCAAGGCCTCGGCATGGGTGGACGGCAAGTGTGCCGTCACCGCAGAGCTGACCTTTGTGCTGACCGAAGCAGCAGAATAAAAACAAATGCAAAAAGAGATAGGCGATCCCTTTCGGGAAAGCCTATCTCTTTTTTGTTGGGGTTATTTGTGCTTATTCCAAGCTGGCTTACTCTGCGGCGGCTGTCCCGGCGTCTGCTTCAGCAGTGGGGGCAGACTCTGCCGTGGCGGTTTCGGTTGGGGCGGTCGCCGCCTGCTCCTTCTCCATCCACTCCCGTACACGGTCGGGGCGGTTGGTGATGTAGGCATCGGCGCTGGTGCGCAGCAGGCTGCGGACGGAATCTTCTGTATCCACCGTCCACAAAGACACCTTGATGCCCATCTCGTGCAGTTTGTCAATGAAACCGGCGTTTTTGTAGGCGGTGTGGTACTCGCAGCTGACCCACTCCGGCACAAAGTCCAGACTGCTGATATAGCCGGGCAGATCCCGCTGCGCCATCAGGTTTTTGTAGATCTCGTTCAGGCTCTCGCCGGGAAAGTTTGCCCGCAGCATACTTACCTTGTCGCTCATCCAGCGGGTCATCCAGCTGCAATTTTCCTCGTCGGCTGCGCTCTCCGGCAGGGCGGCATCCATGGCTTCCATGTCGTCCATGCCATTGGTCAGTCCCAGATCCTTCCAGATGATGGGTGGCGGCAGCAGCATGCTTTCCAGCTCGCCGTATACCAGTGCACCTACCCGCAGTTCGGGCATCAGCTGCTTTGCCTGCCGCAGCAGCGCGTGGTTGAAGGAAACAAGGATCACCTGTTCTACCATCTCGGTCTGCCGCAGCACTTCCAGCACCCGGGGCACAAAATCCGGGTCGTTGTCCATGGTGGATTTCAGTTCCAGATGCACGGTGCATCCCGGCATCTGCTTGCACAGCTCCATGGCTTCCTGCAGGGTGGCGATCTTTTCGTCCTGATAGATGGCGTCCTTCCAGCTGCCGAAATCCAGCTCTTTCAGATCGCCCATGGTCATATCGTAGATCTTGCCGGAAATATCCGTGTGCAGATCGATCATATAGTCATGGTGGATCACAAGCCCGGCGTCAATGGTCTGCTGTACGTCCATTTCTACGCCGTCCGCGCCAATCTCCATGGCTTTTTTAAAGGCTGTCAGGGTATTTTCCGGTGCAAGATAGGAAGCACCGCGGTGTGCAATGATCTGTGGTGTCATAAATTTTCTCCGTTATCGGTTCGTCCTCACACGTTTACGCCCCGGCGCTACCATACCGCAAACAGTGCCGGGGCGCTTGCTCAAGCCAAGTCCTCGCCGTCCGAGGCAATGACCTTTTTGTACCAGTAAAAGCTGTCCTTCCGGCTGCGGGCAAGGGTGCCGTTACCGTCGTTGTCCTTGTCCACATAGATAAAGCCGTACCGCTTTTTCATCTCGCCGGTGGAGGCGCTTACAAGGTCGATGGGCCCCCATGTGGTGTAGCCCATCAGGGGCAGCCCGTCCTCGTTGATGGCCTTTTCCATCTCTTCGATGTGCGCCCGCAGATAGTCGATGCGGCAGCTGTCGTGGATGGAGCCGTCCGGCTCTACGGTATCCACCGCGCCCAGACCGTTCTCCACGATGAACATAGGCTTTTCGTACCGGTCGTAAATGGTGTTCAGGGTCACCCGCAGACCCACCGGGTCGATGGCCCAGCCCCACTCGCTGACTTTCAGGTAGGGGTTCTTCACCGATGCAGACACGGCGTTGCCTTCCGCATTCTCTGCCGCCATCAGCTCCTTATCCACCGTGATGCAGCGGCTGGAATAGTAGCTGAAGGATACAAAATCCACTGTGCCCTCCCGCAGCGTGCGGTCGTCCTCGGGTTGTGTGTGCAGCTGCACCCCGGTGCGCTCCATCCGCTTTTTAGCCCACACGGGGTAAGCGCCGCGCACCTGTACGTCGGTAAAGAAGTAGTTGTCCCGGTCGGCCTCCTGCGCCGCCCGCACATCCTCCGGGGCGCAGGTGCGGGGGTAGAACTGCCCTGCCGCCAGCATACAGCCCACCATGGCGTCCGGCATTTTTTCGTGCGCCAGCTTTACCGCCTTTGCGCTGGCCACCAGCTCGTGATGGGCGGCCTGATACTTGACCTGCTCCACATTTTCGCCGGGGTAGAATACCAGCCCTGCGCCGGTAAAGGACAGGTGCAGCAGCATGTTGATCTCATTAAAGGTGAGCCAGTACTTCACCTTGCCTTTGAAGCGGTCGAACAGCACCTCGCAGTAGTGGACATAGGCGTCCACCATGCGGCGGTCTTTCCAGCCGCCGTATTTTTTGATGAGGGCAATGGGAGTGTCAAAGTGGCAGATGGTGACCAGCGGCTCGATGCCGTACTTATGGCACTCGTCAAAAATGCTGTCGTAGAAAGCCAGTCCTGCCTCGTTGGGCTGGGCATCATCGCCGTTGGGCAGGATGCGGGTCCATGCAATGGACAGCCGGAAGCACTTGAAGCCCATCTCTGCAAACAGGGCGATATCCTCTTTATAATGGTGATACAGGTCAATGGCCTCGTGGCTGGGGTAGAAATGTGCGTCATCGCAGCCCAGCATTTCCATAGAGCCCGTTGCCACCGGAAAACGGTCCGGGCCGAAGGGGGTCACGTCCACCGTTGCCAGACCCTTGCCGTCTGCCTGCCATGCACCCTCGCACTGGTTGGCGGCAGTAGCGCCGCCCCACAAAAAGCCCTTGGGAAATTTGCCCATACTCTTTACCTCCTTGTTTACTTTTGCGCCCCTGCGGAGCGCAGATATACTCATACTACTATGATACCGCAACCGGCGGCGCTTGTCCATGACTGCATTTTGCAAAGGTGGGTGCATTTGGGGATAAAGTACGACTTTTATCGTCAAAACGCCGAAATTCCCTGCGGTTTTTTGCGCACTTTTCACGATAAAAACACAAAACTTGCCCGTTTTTCTTTTATTCTGTTCCTTTTAAACCGCGCGGCAGTATGGTAAAATAATAGGGTAAGAACTGCGCTGCTGCGCTGCTGAGAACATGGAAAAATGGAGTGTTTGATTATGACAGAGTTCAAACCCATCAAAGAAGGCAAGGTCCGCGAGATCTACGACAATGGCGACAGCCTGATCATGGTTGCCACCGACCGCATTTCTGCGTTTGACGTCATCCTGAAAAACAAGGTCACCAAAAAGGGCACCGTGCTCACCCAGATGAGCAAGTTCTGGTTCGATTACACCCGCGATCTGCTGCCCAACCACATGCTGAGCGTGGATGTGCAGGATATGCCGGAGTTCTTCCGCCAGCCCCAGTTCACCGGCAACAGCATGATGTGCCGCAAGCTGACCATGCTGCCCATCGAGTGCATCGTGCGCGGCTACATTACCGGCAGCGGCTGGGCAAGCTACCAAAAGACCGGCAAGGTGTGCGGCATCCAGCTGCCCGAGGGCCTGCAGGAGTCCGATAAGCTGCCCGAGCCCATCTACACCCCCTCCACCAAGGCAGAGATCGGCGACCACGACGAGAACATCTCCTACGAGCAGAGCATCGACGTGCTGGAGAAGAAGTTCCCCGGCCACGGTCTGGAGTACGCCACTAAGCTGCGGGACTACACCATTGCCCTGTACAAGAAGTGCGCCGAGTATGCACTGTCCCGCGGCATCATCATTGCCGACACCAAGTTCGAGTTTGGTCTGGACGAGGACGGCAACGTGGTGCTGGGCGATGAGATGCTGACCCCGGACTCCTCCCGCTTCTGGCCGCTGGAGGGCTACGAGCCGGGTCACAGCCAGCCCTCCTTCGACAAGCAGTTCGTGCGCGACTGGCTGAAGGCCAACCCCGACAGCAACTACGACCTGCCGCAGGATGTCATTGACAAGACCATTGCCAAGTATCTGGAGGCTTACGAGCTGCTGACCGGCAAAAAGCTGTAAGCATATCCCGTATCCATAAAAATCAAGGCTGCTGCGGAAAATTTTCCGCAGCGGCCTTTTTTGCGCCCCGCCCCTTGACATTGAGCGGGGAGATGAGTAATATATGTATCGTATCGAACAGTTTCACAGCAAACAATTTGACCGAAACAGAGGAAAACCATTATGTGTACACAGCACCCTATTGAAGAGCACTGCAAGCTGGACCCGCCGTGGGATGGGCCGCAGGTCATCCCCGCCCAGCTGCGCCGGGTGGATAACCTGATCTTCCGCAGGCTGAACCAGTTTTCCCGCGCCAACGGGGTGGAGCAGACCACCCCCATGCACGGGTGGATCATCGAGTATCTTTACCGCCACCGGGACGAGCCGGTGTTCCAGCGGGACATCGAGCGGGAGTTTTCCATCACCCGCTCCACGGTGACGAACATTTTGCAGCTGATGGAGCGCAAGGGCTACATCCGGCGGCAGAGTGTGCCGCAGGACGCCCGGCTCAAGCAGCTGGTTTTGACCGAGGAGGGCATCCAACGGCACGAAAAGACTCTGCTTTCCTTCCACCAGACCGACGATTATGTGGCCGGACTGCTGACCGAGGAGGAGAACGCAGAACTGCTGCGGCTGCTGAACAAGCTGCGGGAGGCGTTGAAATAACGCCGTTTTCCGTCAAAGCGCCGAAAAAGGACTTGTTAAATTAGCAATTATGAACATTTTTCAAAAGCTATTGACATTTAAATTGTTTTGTATAAAATTGTTTTGTAACAAACAAATAAATTCAACAGGAGGGAACTCAGATGATCAAAAAGCTTGTGTCGCATCTGGGCGAGTATAAAGCCGCCTCGATCAAGACACCGCTCTTTGCTGCGCTGGAAGCCATTATGGATGTGCTGCTGCCCACCATCATGGCCTTTATCATCGATCAGGGCATTGAAAAGGGCGATATGAACGCCATCATCCGCTACGGCCTGCTTACCTTTTTGGTGGCAGCCATTGCGCTGGTGCTGGGCGTGCTGGCGGGCAAGTACGCCGCCGAGGCATCCACCGGCTTTGCCGGAAATCTGCGCGATGCCATGTATGAAAATATCCAGCATTACTCTTTTTCCAACATCGACAAATTCTCCACGGCGGGTCTTGTCACCCGCATGACCACCGACGTGACCAACGTGCAGAACGCCTTCCAGATGATCCTGCGCATGTGCGTGCGCGCCCCGGTGCATCTGGTGTTTGCAATGTTCATGGCTGTGGTCATCGGCGGCCCGCTGTCGCTGGTGTTCGTGGTGGCGATGGCTTTTCTGGTGGCGGTGCTGGCTGCCATCATGATCCCCACCTTCCACATCTTTGACCGGGTGTTCAAGAACTATGATAACCTCAACGCCTCGGTGCAGGAGAACGTTTCTGCCATCCGCGTGGTCAAGAGCTTTGTGCGCGAGGGCTTTGAAAACGAAAAATACACCGCCGCCTGCGAGAGCCTGTACAAGCAGTTCGTCAACGCGGAAAGCCGTCTGAGCTTCAATAACCCCGCTATGCTGGTGGCGGTGTACGGCTGCAACATCGCGCTGAGCTGGTTCGGCGCAAAGTATGTGCTGCACGGTGCCATTACCACCGGCCAGCTGAACGCCCTGTTCGGCTATATCATGAACATCCTTATGGCACTGATGATGCTGAGCACGGCCTTTGTCATGATCGCCATGTCCGCCGCTTCTGCCAAGCGTATCGTGGAGGTGCTGGACGAGCACACCGACCTGCCCCCGGCAAAGCAGCCTGTGCAGCAGGTGGCAGACGGCAGCATCCAGTTTGACCACGTTACCTTCAAGTATAAGCACGGCAGCGGTCAGCCGGTGCTGAACGATATCAGCTTTACCATCCGGCCCGGCGAGACGCTGGGCATCATCGGCGGCACCGGCAGTGCAAAATCCAGTCTGGTGCAGCTGATCCCCCGCCTGTACGATGCCGAGAGCGGCACTGTGCGTGTGGGCGGTGTGGACGTGCGGGATTATAACCTTGACGTTCTGCGCCGCGAGGTCTCCATGGTGCTGCAGAAGAATGTGCTGTTCAGCGGCACCATTCTGGATAACCTGCGCTGGGGCGATGCCAACGCCACCGAGGAAGAGTGCATCCGCATGGCAAAGCTGGCCTGCGCGGATGAATTCATCCAGCGCTTCCCGGATAAGTACAATACATGGATCGAACAGGGTGGCTCCAACGTGTCCGGCGGCCAGAAGCAGCGCCTGACCATCGCCCGCGCCCTGCTGCGCAAGCCCAAGGTGCTGATTTTGGACGACTCCACCAGCGCCGTGGATACCGCGACCGATGCCAAGATCCGCAAGGCCTTCCGGGAGGAGATCCCAGGCACGACCAAGATTATCATTGCACAGCGCATTTCCTCGGTGCAGGATGCAGACCGCATTCTGGTGCTGGAGAACGGCCAGATCAACGGTCTGGGCACCCATGCGGAGCTGCTGGCGACCAACGCCATCTATCAGGAGGTCTACAACAGCCAGACGCAGGGCGGCGGCGATTTTGACAAGCAGGGAGGTGCGCAGTAATGGCAGTAAAAGAAGTACATGGCCCCGGCCCGCGGGGCGCACGGGGGCCGCGCCCCAAGGTGGAAAACCCGGGCAAGCTGCTGAAGCGCATTATGGATGAAGTGTTCCGCAACTATCTGCCCCACTGCATCCTTGTGCTTGTCTGCATCGTGGTCAGCGCGCTGGCCAATGTGCAGGCCAGCCTGTTCTTGCAGACTTTGATGGACGATTACATCGTGCCCATGACCCGCCAGCAGAACCCCAGCTTTGCACCGCTGGCCGGTGCATTGGTGCGGATGTGCTGCATCTACCTTGTGGGTATTCTGGCCGCATGGGCCAACGCCCGCATCATGGTCAACGTAACGCAGGGCACGCTGCGCAATCTGCGCACCAAGCTGTTCACCCACATGGAAAGCCTGCCCATCCGGTATTTTGACACCCATCCTCACGGCGATATCATGTCCGTGTACACCAACGACGTGGATACCCTGCGCCAGATGCTCAGCCAGAGCATCCCGCAGCTGGTGTCCAGCGTCATCACCATCGTATCCGTGTTTTTCAGCATGTGTATGCTCAGCTGGCAGCTGACCATCGTTACCATGCTCATGGTGGCGCTGATGCTGTTCTGCTCCAAGCAGATCGCAAAAAGCTCCTCCAAGTACTTCATCCAGCAGCAGCGGGATCTGGGCAAGGTGAACGGCTACATCGAGGAGATGATGGAGGGCCAGAAGGTGGTCAAGGTGTTCACCCACGAGCAGCAGACCCTTGCCGGCTTCCGTGCGCTGAATGACCAGCTGAAGGAAAGCGCCAAGCAGGCCAACGCCTTCTCCAACATTATGATGCCGGTCAACGCCCAGCTGGGCAACATCAGCTACGCCATCTGCGCACTGACTGGTGCAGCCATGGCTGTGGGCGGCGTTGGCGGCATGACTCTTGGCACCGTGGTGGCCTTCCTCAGTCTGAACAAGGGCTTCAATATGCCCATCAGTCAGGTGTCCATGCAGGCCAACAGCGTTATTATGGCACTGGCTGGTGCCGAGCGCATCTTCAAGATGATGGACGAGCCCAGCGAGACCGATGAGGGCTATGTGACGCTGGTAAATGCCAAGTACGACCGCAACGACCAGCTGGTGGAAACTGCCGAGCGCACCGGCCTGTGGGCGTGGAAGCACCCCCACCACGATGGCACTACCACCTACCACAAGCTGGCGGGCGATATCACCTTTACGGACGTAGACTTTGGCTATGTGCCGGAAAAAACGGTGCTGCATGACATCAACCTGTATGGCCGTCCGGGGCAGAAGATCGCCTTTGTCGGCTCTACAGGTGCGGGCAAGACTACCATTACCAACCTGATCAACCGCTTCTACGATATTCAGGATGGCAAGATCCGCTACGACGGCATCAACATCCATAAGATCAAAAAAGCCGATCTGCGCCGCTCGCTGGGCATCGTGCTGCAGGACACCCACCTGTTCACCGGCACGGTGATGGAGAACATCCGCTATGGTCGGCTGGAGGCCACCGATGAAGAGTGCATCGCCGCCGCCCGCCTTGCCAACGCAGATGGCTTTATCAAGCGCCTGCCGGAGGGCTACAACACCATGCTGACCGGCGATGGCGCCAACCTCTCGCAGGGACAGCGCCAACTGCTTGCCATTGCCCGCGCAGCCGTTGCCGATCCCCCGGTGCTGATTTTGGACGAGGCGACCTCCTCCATCGATACCCGAACCGAGGCGCTGGTGCAGCGCGGCATGGACGGCCTGATGTACGGCCGCACCAGCTTTGTCATCGCGCACCGCCTGTCCACCGTCCGCAATGCAGACTGCATCGTGGTGCTGGAACAGGGCCGCATCATCGAGCGCGGCAGCCACGACGAATTGATCGCCAAAAAGGGCAAGTATTACCAGCTTTATACCGGTAATCTGGCCGAGAACTAAGCAATTTCCCACCTTCTCACAAAGCCGCCGCACAGCCATGCCGCCGTGTGGCGGCTCTCTTTTATATTATAGAAAAGAAAAAACCACGGTGCGTGGTGCGCATCGTGGTTAAACAGGCCTATGAACAGGAACGGGGAACGGCGTTGAAACCGTTCCCCATCGATTGGCATTTGGTGGGTGTGCCCCTTCCCACATTTCTTTTGGCCCGATGGGCGTGTAGCAGCACATTCTCTACTTCAAATGCAACCTTATCCTATGATTATTATAGCATTTTTATTCTTTGATGTAAAGAATGGGGTTCCGCTCCATGAGTTTTTTCAGATTTTTATCGCGAATCCGATAAAATGTCATAACAGAATTTTTAAAATCCGGGTTATCTGTATCCAAGACTAAACGGATAACGACATTCAGATTTGTGTCAGGAAGCTTCTTTACAGCAAATATCGTGCCTGCGTTCTTTAAGTCTTGGAGCAGGATGTCTGGAGAAAGTATAGAGTCACGCCCGTACTGTTCAAACAAATTATAATCTTCTGGATGGCGTTCCTTGATATGAGCGATTCTCTCGTCTGTTATAATGACTTCTGTGGTTTGTAGATGCCCAAATGTTGAAATAAGTGGAGTAGGGTCTAAATTACCGAGAACCGTCAGAATTATTATCTCCACGCTCCTGTCATTGTCGATAAAATAAAGTATAACATGATTTTATATGGCTGTAAAGGCAGACGCTTGTTTCCCATTGTGTCTGCTATTTCCCGCTGTGACCTCTCCCGTGAAAATCGTCCGCTCCCCGGTATACAAACGCCCCGGGCTGTGCTAGAATGGAGCAAACGAGAAAAAGGCTGGTGAGTGTATGCATCCTTTGACGGAATATCCCCGCCCCGCCATGCGCCGGGACAGCTACGAGAACCTGAACGGCCCGTGGCAGTACGCCATCACCGCCTCGGCACAGCGCCCGGCGGGCTGGGACGGTGAGATCTTAGTGCCCTACGCGCCGGAGTGCCGCGCCTCCGGGGTGGGGCGCACATTGCAGCCCGGGCAGTGGCTGCACTACCACCGATATTTTGCGCCGCCCGCCGGGACGGGCGGACGGGTGCTGCTGCACTTTGGCGCAGTGGACTACGCCTGTGCCGTGCAGGTGAACGGCCATCTGGTGGGCGGCCACCGGGGCGGCTACTGGCCCTTTACGCTGGATATCACCGCGCAGCTCAACGGCACAGGCCGCAACAGCCTGTGGGTGGCGGTGCAGGATCCCACCGGCCACGGCACACAGGCGCGGGGCAAGCAGACTTTGCAGCCCGGTGGGATGTTCTACCCCGCGCAGAGCGGCATCTGGCAGACGGTCTGGCTGGAGCGGGTGCCGGAAAATTACATCCAGTCTCTCACCGTTACGCCGGACTACGATGCCCGCACCGTGACCGTGAAAGCCCATACCTCTGCACCCGGCGGCGCGGCGAACCTGTGGGCGGTGGTGCGCGCCGGGGGCGTGACCATTGCCGAGGACTGGGGCGGTGATGAGGCCGACCAGGACGGTGAGGTGACGCTGCATATTGCGGACGAGTATTTCTTCCCATGGAGCCCGGATACGCCCTTTTTGTACGATTTGACCGTGGGCACCACGCAGGGAGAGGAAGAGCAGTTCGACACCGTACACAGCTACTTTGCCCTGCGCAAGTGGAGCTGCGCACCGGACGCAAGGGGCGTGCTGCGCTTCTGCCTGAACGATAAGCCCATTCTGCTCAACGGCCTGCTGGATCAGGGCTACTGGCCGGAAGGACTGTACACCCCGCCCTCGGATGCGGCGGTGGAACGGGAGCTGAGCGAGATAAAGGCGCTGGGCTACAACCTGCTGCGCAAGCATGCAAAGATCGAGCCGCAGCGCTGGTACTACCACTGCGACAGGCTGGGGCTTGTAGTCTGGCAGGATATGGTCAACGGCGGCAGTAAGTATAACCTGTGGTTCGTCACCTACCTGACCAATGTTTTGCAGCCGCTTATGCGCCGCCTGCCGGACAAGGCGGCGCTGTGGGGACTGCTGAGCCGGGGCAGCGAAAGCAGCCGGGAAGAATACCGCCGGGAGCTGGAAGATACGGTGCAGGCGCTGCGCTGTCACCCCTGCGTGGGCTGCTGGGTGCCCTTCAATGAGGGGTGGGGACAGTACGATGCCGCCGGGGCAGTACAGGCCATCCGTGCGCTGGACGACACCCGCCTTGTGGACGAAGCCAGCGGCTGGTACGATCAGGGCGGCGGGGATGTATACTCCCTGCACAACTACTTTTACCCCCTGCGGGTGCGCCCGCAGACCCGCACCGTGGCCCTGAGCGAATACGGCGGCATTGCATGGCCCATGCCCGGGCACGAGCCGCCCCGCAAGACCTACGGCTACGGCACGGCCAAAAGCCGGGAGGAGCTGACCGCCCGCTACAAAAAATTGCAGCTGGGCACGGTGCTGCCGCAGCTGCAAAAGGGGCTTTCGGCGCTGGTGTACACCCAGCTGACCGACGTGGAGGACGAGGTGAACGGCCTGTTCACCTACGATCGCACCGCCATCAAGCCGGACGCCAATGCCGTCCGTTCGGTGAACGCCGCCCTTGCCGCAGAGTTTGCAAAAGTAATAAAATAAAAACAACGCCCGGGTTTTCCACCTTCCGCAGAAAGGATGTGGAAAACCCGGGCGTGTTGTTTTTACAAAGCCATTAGCTGTTGGCGCTGTTGGCGTTCACGATCTTGGCGGCGGGCAGCTTGCCCATGGCAGAGCTGCTCAGGCTGCTCGCCATCTGAGCACCGTAGGCGGCAAGGGCGTCGTCCAGCTCCTCGCCCTTCATGTCGCTCAAAATCTGGCTGCGCAGAGCATCCAGCGTGGAAACGCCCAGCGGATCCAGACGGACGGCCAGCATCATGGCATAGCCGGAGTACTGGATGGCAGCTGCCTGTCCGTAGGCAAGGCCGCGCAGGGTATCGGCGGCACCCTCCTGCGTAAAGGCGTCGGTCAGGTCGCTTTCGCCCAGCAGGTCGGTCTGCAGGGTGCTGGTGGAGGGTACCTCGGCGTCCAACACGGCGCAGATCCCGGTCAGTGCGCTGCTTGCGATGCTGTTAAAGGCGGCCATCTGGCTGGAGGTGTCCTCCGGAGCGTTGGCGTTGTAGTTGTCCGCAGCCTTCTGGGCAAGGGAGAGCATCTCGGCCTTCTGGTCATCACTGGCAAAGGCGAAGGTGCTGGTGCTGTACAGAGGCACGGTGATAAAGCCGATCTCGTACATGGTGCTGTCCAGATGCTCGGTCAGCTCGCCGTCCTCCACAGGGGTCTCGCCGTCCTTGCCGTAGATAAGATCCAGCAGCAGGGTGTGCTTGTATTGCAACTGCTGGAACAGCTTCAAAGTCTCCAGCCCGATGCCGTTGGCGGTGTAGGCATCGCCGTAGTTGTCCATCAGCTGCTGGGCGTAGCTGTCGGCGGCGGACTTCTGCTCCTCGGTCAGCTCACCGCCCAGTTCAGTAAAGCGGGCATCCACGGCGGCAAGGGTCTGCAGGGTCTCAAGGGTCTTTTGTGCCACATAGTCCTTTACCACGGCGGTCTCGCCGGTGTCGGCATCGGTGGTGATGGTGGCCTTGAGGAAGGACTTTACCTTGCTGGTGTCCTGCTCAGAGTCTGCCAGCTGCGCAGCCTGCTGGTAGGCATCGTACTGCGCCAGCAGATACAGGCCGCTGGTCACCTCAAAATCGCCGATCTTGCCTACGGTGTCCGGGGTGGAGAGTGCACAGCCCACAAGGCTGACGGTCAGTGCAAGTGCGCATACCAGCGCAAGCAGTTTCTTTTTCATGCGTTTTGCTCCTTGTTTGTTTTTATAAAACCTGCTCAGTCACGCTTGCGCGTGCCAGCTCCCCCTGTTTGGGGCGCTTTTTCGCGTTCGGTGCCGGTCAGGATATCTGCCATTGCTTTCAGGATGTTTTGCAGCAGTTCCAGCGGCTTTTCGTTCGGCTGTAACACCACCGAGAGATAGGGCTTTGTGCCCGCGCCGGCGGTGACCCGGCCATTGAAAGCCTGTAACAGGCCGCGTATCATGGCAAGGTCCAGCGTTTCCAGATTCAGCACAAGGGTATCCTTCTTCTGGGTCACCTCGTACACGCCCACGGCAGCGGCCTGCACGCGGACAAGGGAAACGTTGACCAGATCGCTCACCGAGGGCGGCGGGTCGCCGTAGCGGTCGATAAGCTCGTCCAGCACATCGGCGGCGTCCTCCGGGGTCTGGATGGCGGCAATACGCTTGTAGGCTTCGATACGTCCCGCGCCGTCCGGGATATACTTTTCCGGGATAAAGGCGTCCACCCGCAGGTCCACAAGACAATCGCTCTTGTCCCGCTGGACGGGCTCGCCCCGCGCCCGGGCAATGGCCTGCCCCAGCATTTTAACGTAGAGGTCGTAGCCCACGGCTTCCATGTGGCCGTGCTGGCTGTGCCCCAGCAGACTGCCCGCGCCGCGAATTTGCAGATCCCGCATGGCGATGCGGAAGCCCGAGCCAAAAGCGGTGAATTCCCGGATGGCGGAAAGCCGCTTCTGGGCGATATCGGTCAGGGTCTTGTCCCGGCGGAAGGTGAAGTAGGCGTAGGCCTTGCGGCCGGAGCGCCCCACCCGCCCACGGATCTGGTACAGCTGCGCCAGACCCATGCGGTCGGCGTCCTCAATGATGAGGGTGTTGCAGTTGCGCACATCAATGCCGGTCTCGATAAGGGTGGTGCAGACCAGAATATCGATCTCGCCGTTCAGCAGGTGCTGCCATACGGGGTTCAGCTCCTCCTCGGTCATCTTGCCGTGGGCGATGCCCACCCGCGCGCCCGGCACCATCTGGCTGACATGGGCGGCGCAGGCTTCGATGTTGTCCACCCGGTTGTGCAGGTAGTACACCTGCCCGCCCCGGGCAAGCTCCTTCTTCATAGCTTCGGCCAGAATAACGTCGTTGTATTCCAGCACAAAGGTCTCCACCGGCTGCCGCTCAATGGGCGGCTGCTCGATGGTGGAAAGATCCCGGATGCCGCTCATTGCCATGTTCAATGTGCGGGGAATGGGGGTGGCCGACAGGGTGAGCATATCCACCCCGATGAAGTTTTCCTTCAGCTTTTCCTTGTGCTTTACGCCAAAGCGCTGTTCCTCGTCGATGATGACAAGGCCGAGGTCGTGGAACTTCACATCTTTGGACAGCAGCCGGTGGGTGCCCACCACGATATCCACGCTGCCAGCCTGTAAGCCGCGTAACGTCTCCTTTTGCTGTTTTGCGGTGCGGAAGCGGGACAGCATCCCGATCTTCACCGGGAAGGCCTCCATGCGGGAGAGCAGGGTGTTGTAGTGCTGCCACGCCAGCAGGGTGGTGGGGGCCAGCAGGGCGCATTGCTTGCCGCCCATGATGCACTTGAAGGCGGCGCGCAGCGCCACCTCGGTCTTGCCCACGCCCACATCGCCGCAGAGCAGCCGATCCATGGGGTAACCCTTTTCCATGTCCTGCTTGATCTCGGCGGTGGCGTGCAGCTGGTCGTCGGTCTCGTCGTAGTCAAAGCGGGTCTCAAAGTCCCGCTGCCAGTCGCCGTCCGGCGGGAAGGCGTAGCCCGTGGCCTGACGGCGGCGGGCGTAAAGCTCGATCAGCTCCTGCGCCATCTCCTCGGTGGCTTTTTTCACCTTGGCGCGGGTGCGCTGCCACTCGGTGCCGCCCAGCTTTGCCAGCTTTACCTTTTCCTCATCGCCGGGGGCGGTGTAGCGGCTGAGCAGATCCAGCTGGGTCACCGGCACATACAGCACGTCCGAGCCGGAATACTGCACCTTGAGGTAGTCCTTGGTAGCGCCCTGCACCTCCAGCCGCTGGATACCGGCGTACATCCCGATGCCGTGGCTCTGGTGCACCACATAGTCCCCGGGCTTGATGTCCGAAAGGCTGGACAGGGCGTTTTTGTTCTTCTTGCGCTTTTTGGCTTCGGCGGCGGCTTCCTCGTCCAGCCCGTGGCGGCGGCTGGAAAGCACCGCCGCATGGGCAAAGGGGAAGGTGCACCCGGCGGTCAAGTGCCCGGGCAGCACCTGCAAAATGCCCTTGGCGGGGCGCACATCCCGGCTCATGCTCACGGCGTAGCCCTTGTCGGCAAGGTCGCGGGTCAGAGCGGCTGCGCCCTTGGGTGTGCCGGCAAACAGGGTGATGGCGTAGCCTTGGGCAATGAGCGGGTCTAAGTCCTCCCGCAGGGAGGCAAGGTCGCCGTTCCAGTTGGGGGCGGCAAAAGCCTCGGCGTTGATGAGGTCTTTCAGCTTGAACTCGTTCATCCCGCGCAGGAAATTCTCGCACAGCAGGGTGCTGTGGTTCTGGGCGGCAATGACAAGATCGTCCATGGTCTGGTACAGCACATCCAGCCCGGGGCAGAGTACGCCTTCTTCCAGCAGTCCGGTCAGCTCCTCGCTGCGGCGGAACTCAGTGGCCTTTTGGGCATCCCGGATGCCGCCAACTTCATCCAGAATGAACAGCGGCGCGTCCAGATGGTCCAGCAGCGTGGCGGGGGCGGGGTAGCGGATGCCGTAATATTTATCCATAGCCTCCGGCATCAGGCCGGAATCCAGCTGGGAAAGATCGGCTTCGGTGGCCTTTTCCAGCGCGGTGCGGTGCTTGCCGCGCGCCTTTTTGATGGCGCTGCGCAGCGCCTCGGCAGTCTCGGCGGTGCTGCCGAACAGCACCTCGCGGGCAGGGGAGAGGTATATTTTTTCCAGTGCGCCGTCCCGCCGCTGGGTCAGCAGGTCAAAGGAGGACATGGAGTCGATCTCGTCGTCCCAGTACTCCACGCGGGCGGGCTGACGCATATCCGGCGCGTAGATATCCACGATATCGCCGCGCACACTGAACTGCCCCGGGCCGTCCACCTGACTGCGGCGCACATACCCGGCGGCAAACAGCCGCGCCACCAGCGCTTCGCGGTTATACACCATGCCGGGCTTTAAGGTGAGGGTATTCTGAATGAACTCAGCCCGGGGCACGGTGTACTGCAAAAGTGCTTCGGCGGGCACGCAGACGGCCTGCAGCCGTCCGCCCGCCAGTGCGCCCAGCACCGAAAGGCGGCGGTACTCGTACTCGCGGCCTGCGCCCTCCACCGGGCGCAGCATAAAGTCCCGGGGCGGGAACACCGCTGCGGTAAGCCCCAGCGCCTTGAGGTCGTCCGCAAAGTGGGTGGCCTCGGCCTCGCCGGGTGTCACGATGCACAGCACCCGGCCAAGGTCTTTTTGCAGGGCGGCATACAACAGCGCCCTGCCTGCGGGCGGCAGACCGAACAGCGCCGCCGGCCCTGCCGAGCCAAAGCTTGCGGCGACCTTCTGATATTCCGGTGTGGCCTTGAGTAAGGCTTCGTACATGGAAAAACCTCCTTTCCTACTGGGATGACCATTGAAAATGCGCTCCGCTTTGCTCTGCGCATAATCAGCGGAAGAATGATTTATATTTTGCAATTCAGGAAAATCTGCGGATTTTCCTGAATTGCTTTTTCACGGGTGGGGTCGTAAAGGCAAACGGCAAAACTCCCTCAGTCAAAACCTGACGGTTTTGCCAGCTCCCTCGGGGAGGGAGCCTCTGGCGCGCCCGAGAACTTTCTCTTTTTGCCTAATACTTTAGTAACGAGCCTTAGACCTTGGCTCCCCCTTTGGGGGAGCTGGCGCGGGAGCGCCTGAGAGGGCGTTTACCCGTTATACTTGCTCTGTGCCAGACTTAGCTTACCGTCCATGATAAGCTTTGCGGCGGCTTCAAGGTCGGGGTAGCGGTCGGCGATGGCCTTGGCGTCCTCCGGCGGGAACTTGCCCAGCACCCATGCGGCAAGGTCGTAGTCCGGGTGGGGCTTTGCGCCGATGCCGATGCGGATGCGGGGAAAGTTCTCCCCGCCCAGCCGGGCAATGATGCTTTTCAGGCCGTTGTGCCCGCCCGCAGAGCCGGAGGGACGGATGCGCAGCTTGCCGGGTGCTTGCGTAATGTCATCGCACAGCACCAGCACATGGTCGGCAGGGATCTTGAAAAAGCCCGCCATAGGGGCGATGGAATCGCCGGAGAGGTTCATGTAGGTCAGGGGCTTCAGCAGCACCACCTTGTGGCCGTCCACCTCGCCCTGTCCCCACAGGCCTTGGAACTTGGTCTTGGACACAGAGATATGCCACTTGTCGGCCAGCGCGTCCAGCGCGGCAAAACCGGCGTTGTGGCGGGTGCCATCGTACTTTGCTTCGGGGTTGCCCAGCCCTGCAATGAGCCAGATATCGTTTTCATTCATGATGTGATAATACCTTTTCCTGATAATAGTGTGATACAACATCTAAGTATAACATACGCGCGCGCAAAAAGATATACATTATAAGCGAAAAATGGGCAAAAAAATGCCCCCGTGCCGCAGGGCACAGGGGCAGGGAAGCATTATATTACAGGTTCAGCGTGATGGCAGCGGCCTTCCAGCGGCCCTCCTCCTTCACCATGGTGATGGTGCCGGACACCTGCGCGGCGGCGGTGCTGTCCGTGGCGGTCAGCAGGGCGGCAGAAAAGTCGTAGCAGTTTTCTGCCCCGGCGCGCTTTTTCAGGGTGAGGTCGGCGGGCACCAGCTTGTCGCCGGACTGCCCGGCCAGCGCGGTGATGCGGGTGGGCAGGCGGTTTGCCATGACTTTGTTCAGGCAGTCGGCTGTCATGGCATCGCCCAGCTGCGCCTGAAGAAAGGCGTACAGCCCATCGGTGTCCACAGCAGCAAGCCCCGGTTCGCTGCCGGCGGGCGCGGCGGCATCCACAGCCTGCTCTACGGCAGAGGAGCAGGAGAGCAGCTGCTGCACTACGAACTCGGCCTGCTTTTTGGCGGGGTCGCTGCGCAGACGGGTCAGGGCAAACACGGCGGCAACAGCCGCGAAAAAAAGGACAAGGCTCAGCGCCTGCTTGCGAAAACTTTCAGACTTCATACGTAGCTCCCTTCCGACAAAGCGTTACTTGCTCTGCTCGTTTTCCAGCTTCTGCTTTTTGGCGATGTAGGCTTCCATCTTGGGCTCTGCCCAGCCGTCCAGATTGGTCTGGCGCTCCCGGGCGATGCCCAGTGCCTGTGCGGGCACATCCTTGGTAATGGTGCTGCCGGCGGCGGTGTAGGCACCGTCGCCCACCTTGACCGGGGCCACAAGGTTGGTATTGCAGCCGATGAAGCAGTAATCACCGATCTGGGTGCGGAACTTATCCTTGCCGTCGTAGTTGCAGGTGACGGTGCCGCAGCCGAAGTTGCAGTATTTGCCCACATCGCTGTCGCCGATGTAGGTCAGGTGGCTCACGGTGTTGCCCCGGGCAAAGTTGGAGTTCTTGGTCTCTACATAGGCACCCAGATGCACGCCGTAATCGGTGACAGTGTTCACCCGCACATGGGTGAAGGGGCCGATGTTGTTGTGCGGGCCGATATGGCTGCCGTAGATCTGGCTGGCGTTCACGGTGGTGCCTTCGTCCACGGTGCTGTCCTCGATCAGGGTGTTGGGACCGATGACACAGCCCGCGCCGATGACCGTCTTGCCCCGCAGGATGGTGCCTGCAAGAATGACAGCACCCGGGGCAATGACCACCTCCGGGGCAATCTGCACGGTGCGGCTGTCAATGACCACGCCGTTTGCAATGTGCTGCACAAGGATGTCCTCACGGGCAGCCTCGGCGGCATCCAGCTGTGCCAGAGCAGCGGCACGGGCCTGCTCAGAAATAGGATTCTGCATGAAAAAAATCTCCCTTCCCACCAAAGCGCGCGGCGGAAGAGAGACGGGAAAGGCGACCGGAAAATTGTTGCCTGTCCGCCCCAGCACCCCGCTGCGGAAAGCTTTGTTCCGACAAAATAGAATTTGAAAAGTTACAGGGATAGAAAGTTGTATCCAACAGGACGAGAAATCGCGTGTACAAACAAAAAACCTCTCGAACTTTCTCCCATTCTATACTACCTTAAAACTTAGCAAATTTCAAGGGATTTGCATAAAAAATAACAGACAAATTCGGGATTTTGCATGGTGGAAAGGAATGGATTTTCTGGTATAATAGTTTAGCATTCATAAAACAATGTTCATCGTACGTTCAAGACAAGGCAAACGATGAGACCGCGGCTGCCATGCCGCCGGTCACGAATGGGAGGTAAACAACGCATGAGCAAAAAGTATCTGTACTACTTCAGCGAAGGCAATGAAGCTTTCGGCGGTGACAAGGTCACCATGAAGAACACGCTGGGCGGCAAGGGTGCCGGTCTGGCCGAGATGACCGCAGCCGGTATGCCGGTGCCGCAGGGCTTCACCATCACTACCGATGCCTGCACCCAGTACTACGCAGACGGCCGTCAGATCAATGACGAAATCACTGCTGACATCTTTGAGCACCTCAAGGGTCTGGAAGAGATCACCGGCAAGAAGTTCGGCGACAACACCAACCCCCTGCTGGTCTCCGTCCGTTCCGGCGCACGTCAGTCCATGCCCGGTATGATGGACACCATCCTGAACCTGGGCCTGAACGACGACGCTGTTGAGGGTCTGGCAAAGAAGACCGGCAACGCCCGTTTTGCATACGACTGCTACCGCCGCTTCGTGCAGATGTTCGCCGACGTCGTTATGATGGTCCCGAAGAGCCTGTTCGAGGTCGAGATCGACAAGATGAAGGAAGCCAAGGGCGTCAAGAACGATGTGGACCTGACTGCTGACGACCTGAAGGAACTGGTCGGCACCTTCAAGAAGATCTACGAGGAGAACGAAGGCCGTCCCTTCCCGCAGGATCCCCGCGATCAGCTGATCGAGGCTGTCAAGGCCGTGTTCCGCAGCTGGGATAACCCCCGTGCAAACGTCTACCGTAAGATGAACGAGATCCCCTACGAGTGGGGTACCGCTGTCAACGTGCAGCAGATGGCCTTTGGTAACTCCGGCGACCGTTCCGGCACCGGCGTTGCATTCACCCGTGACCCCGCCACCGGCGCTAAGAAGCTGATGGGCGAGTACCTGATCAATGCACAGGGCGAGGACGTTGTTGCCGGCGTGCGCACTCCTTCTCCCATCAGCCACCTGAAGGATCAGATGCCTGAGGTGTACGATCAGTTCGTTGAGATCGCTACCCGTCTGGAGAACTACTTCCGCGATATGCAGGATATGGAGTTCACCATTGAGGACGGCCACCTGTATATGCTGCAGACCCGTAACGGCAAGCGTACCGCACAGGCTGCTCTGCAGATCGCCTGCGATCTGGTGGACGAGGGCATGATCACCGAGCAGGAGGCTGTCCTGCGCGTGGAGCCCAAGCAGCTGGATACCCTGCTGCATCCCCAGTTCGATGCTGCTGCCCTGAAGGCTGCAGAGGTCGTTGGCAAGGGTCTGGCAGCTTCTCCCGGTTCTGCCTGCGGTCAGATCGTCTTTACTGCTGAAGAGGCAGAGGAGATGGTCAAGTCCGGCAAGATGAAGAAGGTCGTTCTGGTGCGTCTGGAGACCAGCCCCGAGGATATCGTGGGTATGCAGGTCTCTCAGGGCATCCTGACCGTCCGCGGCGGTATGACCAGCCACGCAGCCGTTGTTGCCCGTGGTATGGGCACCTGCTGTGTCTCCGGCTGCGGCAACGACAACGAGGTCAAGATCGATGAGGAGGCAAAGACCTTCGAGATCAACGGCCACAAGTTCGTCGAGGGCGACTGGATCTCCATCGACGGCTCCACCGGCAACATCTACGGCGAGCAGGTTGCAACCGTGGCAGCTACCGGCAACAAGAACTTCAACCGCTTCATGGGCTGGGCAGACGCAGCTCGTCAGCTGCTGGTCATGACCAACGCTGATAACCCGCGCGACGCACAGCAGGCAGTGGATCTGGGTGCTGAGGGCATCGGCCTGTGCCGTACCGAGCACATGTTCTTTGCTGAGGACCGCATCAAGGCTGTCCGCGAGATGATCTGCGCACGCACCGTGGAAGAGCGCGAGGCTGCTCTGGCCAAGGTTGAGCCGTTCCAGCAGGGTGACTTCGAGGCTATGTACCGCATCATGGGTGAGCGCCCGATGACCATCCGTTATCTGGACCCGCCCCTGCACGAGTTCCTGCCCACCAAGGACGAGGACATCAAGGAGCTGGCTGCCGACATGGGCATGACCTACGAAGACCTGAAGAACGTGGTTGCTTCTCTGCACGAGTTCAACCCCATGATGGGTCACCGTGGCTGCCGTCTGGCTGTTACCTACCCCGAGATCGCTGCTATGCAGACCCGCGCTGTGATCAAGGCTGCTCTGAACGTCTCTGCTGAGACCGGCCATGTGATCACCCCGCACATCATGATCCCGCTGGTCGGCGAGGTCAAGGAGCTGAAGTTCGTCAAGGACGTTGTCGTCAAGGTTGCTGACGAGCTGATCGCTGCTGCCGGCGTTGACATGAAGTATCAGGTCGGTACCATGATCGAGATCCCCCGTGCAGCCCTGACTGCCGGCGAGATCGCTAAGGAAGCTGAGTTCTTCAGCTTTGGCACCAACGACCTGACCCAGATGACCTTCGGCTTCAGCCGTGATGACGCTGCCAAGTTCCTGGGCGCATACTACGAGAACAAGATCTACGAGAGCGATCCGTTCCAGCATCTGGATCAGATCGGTGTCGGCAAGCTGGTCAAGATGGCTGCTCACGACGGCCGTGAGACCCGCCCCGATCTGGGTCTGGGCATCTGCGGCGAGCACGGCGGCGACCCCACGAGCGTGGAGTTCTGCCACAACGTCGGTCTGGACTATGTCAGCTGCTCTCCCTTCCGTGTGCCCATCGCACGTCTGGCTGCTGCTCAGGCTGCTATCAAGAACCCCCGCAAGTAATTGCGTGAGCGCTTGAAAAAGCACAAGTAAAGCATCAACTCCCCCTGATTTCCGTAACAGGAGATCAGGGGGAGTTTTTTCTTATGTAAGGTGTGAAGCAGGTTGAAAACAATGCAGACTGTAAGATACTGGAAGATGGAAAATGATAAGTGATAGAAAGAATAGGGTAAGCAACAAATTTTATTCATGGATTTTCATGATAGCCGGATTGAGATTTCCTCCGATTTATGATATTCCTGTATTTGGATTTTGCACCTAAAATACATACAGAAAGTTGGGGCGCGAAACTATGTCAAAGAAAGAAGCAAATTTTGACTTATACCTACATGATTTGTTGGTTGAAGCTGGCATTCAGGCAGACACACAAGGCAGTAATATTGTTCCTATCAATGATGCACTGAAAACAGCGTCAAAGCACCAGACAGGCAAGGCAGGATTTCCAGAATATACGGCGGTTGTGGGTGATTTTGTCCTTGTCATGGAAGATAAGGCAGACCGTGCGAACCTCTGCTTAAAAGAAGCGGACGGCACTATTTCTATGACTGTGCAGGCAACAACAGATTATGCCGTCAACGGTGCGTTGCACTATGCACAGCACATCTTACAGAAAACTACCTATAAAAAAGTTTTTGCGTTCGGCAATGCCGGTGATAGCAAGCACCATACTTTACAGCCGCTATTTGTAGATAAGAACGGTTATAAGTGGCTGCCAGAAGTCCAGACATTTGAGAATTTTTCAGCAGCACATATTGTGGAATATTACAAGCAGATTGTACTTGAGGAAACGCCGCCGGAAGATATTGAACTTGCTGACATTCTGAAGAAGGCAAAGGAACTTCACGAATATTTGCGGAATTACGGCGGGCTTGGAGAAGATGAAAAGCCGCTTGTTGTATCTGCAATTCTTCTTGCATTGCGGGAAAAAGAATACGGCTTTAATTTGAATCAGTTGACGGGTGACACACTGGAGAGCAACACGGACGGCGCTATTTTGTATCAGTATCTTGAAAAGAATCTGCAACGCGCAAAAATTGCCCCGGAAGTAAAAAAACAGCGTGTTTTGAACCAATTCACACTGATAAAGGATAGACCGCAGTTAAACACAAAGCGTCAGGATCTGGGCGACAAAACACCTCTGAAATACTTCACGGAGTATATCAACGACAATATTTTTCAGGCGATTGTGTCAAACGGGCGTGAAGATTATCTGGGACGGTTTTACGGAGAATTTGTTTCTTATTCGGGCGGGGACGGTCAGGCTTTGGGCGTTGTGCTTACGCCTCGCCATATTACGGAATTATTCTGTGAATTGGTGGATTTAAAGCCTACAGATGTTATATTTGATCCATGCTGCGGTACAGGGGGCTTTTTGATTTCGGGAATGCACAAAATGCTCCGGGCTGCGAAGAATGAAACAGAACGTAAGCACATCAAGCAGCAGCAAATTCACGGAATAGAAATTCGTGACGATATGTTTTCAATCGCTACAACAAATATGATTCTGCGCGGTGACGGGCAAAGCAACCTGATTTGCGAAGATTTTCTGGCACAAGACCCCGGCGAATTACAGCTAAAGGGCGGTGGCATTACCGTAGGTTTTATGAATCCGCCGTATTCACAGGCAAAAGGCAAGGATACTGCGAACCTTTCAGAACTGTGCTTTATCCGTCATTTGCTCAATTCAATCACAACAGGCGGGCGTGCTGCTGTGATTGTACCTGTGTCCGCTATGATTGGAAAGACAAAAGAGGATAAAGCGGTCAAGCAGGATATTTTGAAAAAACATACCTTAGAGGGTGTTATCAGTCTGAACAAGGACACTTTCTATCGGGTCGGCACTGTTCCCTGCATTGCTGTTTTCACAGCGGGCGAATCGCATCCGGCAGATAAGATTGCAAAGTTCATCAATTTTGAAGATGATGGCTTTGAAGTCAAAAAGCATTTGGGGCTTGTGGAAACCGAACGCGCAAAGGATAAACGACAGTATCTTCTTGATTGCTGGCGCGGTAAGGTTGCGGATTTTCCGTCAAGTTTTATGGTGGAAACAACCGTTGAAGATACAGACGAATGGCTGCATTCCTTTTACTACTACAATGATGAAATACCAACAGAAGCGGACTTTATGAACAGTATTGCCGATTATCTGACATTTGAGTTTAATATGGTTACGCACGGAAAAGGGTATCTGTTCGGACAGAAAGGTGGTGACAGCAATGCTTGATTTGCATGATAGAGAATGGTTGGCAATTCCATTAAGTAGTGTTTTTTCGATTAAATCCACATCAAGTGGAATAGATAAGAATAAATTGATATATCAATCCGGTAAATATCCGTACGTGACACGCACGGACACAAACAATGGAATCAACGATTTCATATGTGAACAACCTTCTTATGGTATGGATACAGGTAATTGTATTACTGTTGGATTAGATACGCAAACTGCATTTTATCAAGAAAATTCCTTCTATACAGGACAAAATATACAGGTGCTTAGGAACGATAAATTGAATGCGATAAATGCAAAATTCCTTATTCCGCTAATAAAAAGCACATTATCTATTTTTAGTTGGGGCGGAAACGGTGCAACATTGACGCGTTTAAGGCGTAGTAAAATTATGCTCCCCGTTGATGAATCCGGCAACCCTGATTATGCCTTTATGGAACAGTACATTAAGGAACGGGAAAGGCAGATAGTACAAAGTTACATTGATTATACTAGTGAAAATATCCAAATGGGGGGGGAGCGCTTCCGACATTGAATGAAAAAGAATGGAAGTCTTTCCTTATTTCCGATATCTTTGATATTTTTCCGGGAAAACGGTTGGTTGCGGCAGATACTACTGCCGGAAATAGACCGTTTATTGGTGCATTAGATAACAACAATGGTGTTGCTCGTTTTGTAAGTGATACGAATGAATCGTTGGATAAAAATGTACTCGGAGTCAATTATAATGGAAACGGCATGGTTATTGGCTTTTATCATCCTTATGAATGTATTTTCTCCGATGATGTTAAACGCTTTCACTTGAAGCACCATGAAGATAATGAATTTGTGTTATTATTTATGAAGGTTGCTATCTTACAGCAAAAAAATAAGTTTGGATACTTGTATAAGTTCAATTCTGAACGAATGGCAAATACTGGGGTGATGCTCCCTGTTGATGAATCTGGAAATCCTGATTATGCTTTTATGGAACAGTATGTGAAACGGGTGAAAGAAACAATAAAATTACAATATCTGCAAGGAAAAATGGCGGTCATTGTTTGACCGCCATTTTTTTGCCACAAAATCAGAAAAACAACGGAAATATGTATACCGCCGTACACGCAGGCCGAGCATCAGCTACTTGCAGGAACATGGCCTTGATTTGAGCATCAGCTGCCAAATCAAGGCCATCAGTGAGTGGAAGCTGGATTTGATAGCGGCAAAGGTGTTTGAACATCTCACATTTGACAAAGGCAAGACCGTCAAAGAGGTATACCGGATTCTGAACCGCTGCAGGGCAGAGGAAAAGACTGTGCGTATTTCCAGAAAGGCAATGCTGGAAAAGAGCATCGCTAAGCAGAGAGAGCGGCTGGACAAGTATATTGACCTGTGTGCAGACGGCATCATCACCAAACAGGAGCTTATGGAACGCCGCAAAGGCTTAGACAACCAAATCGCTGATCTGCAATCCCAGTATGAGAGCGTAGAACAGGAGGATGAACGCAGTGGAGCACTGGACATGAAGCTGATCTCGCAGAAGCTGGATGAATGGCAGCGGGCATCAAAGAACGATGTTGATCGGGAGCTTATCAACAGCTGTGTGGCGCAAATCACGCCTTTGACAAATGAAGAATTTCGCTGGGCACTCGACTTTCAGATGTCAGAGGTACAGGCGAGAAACGCCGCAGCATATACGATGGATGGCTTTGTAGAGATGGCACGCTTTTCGATTTCCTTTGAGGAGGCAAAGGCTTTTAAGGCATCCCGAAATCAGGGAATCCGCAAAAATGAATGGCAGGATCTCACGGTGGTTGTGGGAATCTGGTCGAAAACGCAGAAGTAGGAGGCTGTGTCAGCTGTGCCGGTTGTGTCAGAGATTTTCAAAATAAGTTTTTTATATCCTTATATCTCCACCCATAAAACACCTGAAAGATACGAAAACATAAGACTGATTCGCAAAAACACTGACACATCGGACACACTTGGTACAGGTTAGGCGTATTTGAAGCAGATATAATGATATATTATACCCTTGGATAGAAAGACCAGTAAGCAATCACATCAGCTTACTGGTCTTTGATTTTTACAGAAAAACGGAGGAAAAATCAATGGCAGAAATCTTAGAAAAAGTATTGGTGGAGGTGGTGAAAGCAGTCGGAAAAGGTGCTGCGAAGATCATTGTCTGGATGGCTCATCAGATTGAAAAGAAATAAGACAATCAAAAATTTTGGAGGTAAAGATTATGTCCGCAAATGTTGAAACCATGTTCTCTGTCCGTGAGACCCCCTGGCACGGCCTTGGCCGGATCATCATGGATGCCCCTGCAAGCCGTGAAGCCTTGGAACTGGCTGGTCTGGATTGGCAGGTAGAGAGCCGTAATATCTATTCTGGTACAGGTGCTATGATCCCCGGTTATCGGGCTAACGTCCGCAGCATGGATAATGCCGTACTCGGTGTCGTATCTGACCGCTACCGCATTGTGCAGAACGAAGAAGCATTCCAGTTCACCGATGACCTGCTGGGTGAGGGCGTTACTTACGAAACCGCTGGTTCTTTGCAGGGTGGCAAGAAGGTCTGGATGCTGGCAAAGCTGCCGGAGAAGTACATCATCGCCGGAGATGAAGTGACCCCCTATCTTGTGTTCTTCAACAGTCACGATGGCAGTTCTGGTGTAAAAGTTGCCATGACCCCGGTTCGTGTAGTCTGTCAGAATACCCTGAATCTGGCTTTGGGTACTGCAAAGCGCATCTGGACTGCTCGCCATACCGAAAATGTTCTGCTCCGGGTGCAGGATGCCCGTGAAACCTTACAGCTTGCCAACAGCTACATGGGGGAGCTGGGCAAGGGTATCCATGAGCTGACCACCATCAAGCTGTCTGACCGCAAGGTGCAGGAATTTATCAACGAGTTCTTCCCCATCACGGAAGACTTAACCGATGGCCAGCGGAAAAACAACTTGCGCTTGCAGGAAGATTTGAAAGCTCGCTATTATAATGCACCTGATTTGGAATGGGTCGGAAAGAATGGTTGGCGTTTTGTGAACGCTGTTTCGGACTTTGCTACCCATGCAGACCCCATCCGTAAAACTCGCAACTACAACGAAAATCTGTTCTTGCGCACCGCAGAGGGCAATCCCATGATCGACAAGGCTTACAAGATGGTGCTGGCAGCAGCATAAAGGAGGACGTATGAACGATGTGAGCAACCGGGCTGTCCGGGAATTTTCTGAGTTCCTGAACAGCATTGAAGCCGATTTCCCGAAGCCGACTTGCACCACGGCATACGAGATCACGATGAAAAGCACCATTGTCAGTGCTTTAATCACGCTGGACACCGAAAAGCAGATGGACGAGCGTTTCTGGAACCATCTCCGGGTGCAGCGAAATATTCTGGATTTCCTGTATGCCCTGTGGCTGGACGATGACCGTACCTTGGTGGATGAATTTTCCACCATTATCAAAGACTTGGTGGAATATGATTTCTCTATTGCGGAAGAACAGATGAAAGAGAGGTTGAACATTGCATGAAACGACTTGTATCTACACGGAACCTGTCCAAAGAAGATTGGCTCCGCTACCGCAAATGCGGCATTACCGGCACGGATGCCGGGGCTATCCTGGGCCTGAATCCCTATCGCTCCGCATTTCAGGTGTACTACGATAAAATCAGCGATACCATTGAAAATATCGACAACGAGGCCATGCGGCAGGGTCGTGACTTGGAGGATTATGTGGCGCAGCGATTTTCCGAAAAAACGGGCTTTAAGGTGCGCCGTGCAAACGCTATCTATCAGAGCGAGGAACACCCGCTGCTTCTGGCGGACTTCGACCGTCTAATCGTTGGGCAGAAAGCAGGATTGGAGTGCAAAACGGTCTCGCCGTTTTCTGCGGACAAATGGGCTGATGGAAAAATCCCTGCACATTACATGGCTCAGGTCAATCACTATCTGGCTGTCAGCGGTTTCGACTGCTGGTATATGGCGGCTCTGATTTTCGGCAGAGAGCTGGTGATTCACAAGATCGTGACGGATAAGCAGGTGCTTTCTGACCTTATTGATAAGGAAGAGCTTTTCTGGACGAATCATGTTGTGCCCCAGATTCCCCCTGCACCCAACGGTTGCGATTGTGACACCCAGCAGATCAACCAGATGTATGAGGTGGACAACCGGGACAAGACCGCTGACCTGAGTGCCTTGCATGGACTTCTGGATAAGCGGCAGGAGATTTCCGACCAAATCGAGCAGATGGAACAGGAGAAAACGGCCATCGAGCAACAGGTCAAGCTGCAAATGCAGGATGCTGCCTATGGCACGGCACCGGGCTATAAGGTGTCGTGGGTATCCTCCGAAAGTAAGCGTGTGGATTCTCAGCGACTGCGGAAAGAGCAGCCGGCCATTTTCAACCAATACAGCAAAAATGTAAGCAGCCGCAGGTTTACCATCGTTCATGCGGCATAATTGTATGGCGGCAGAGAGCAGCTTCTCTGCCGCCTTTTTTCTTGGAGGTTTGATTATGGCTACAGAAAATCCGTTCGTAAAATTATTCGCTATCGACTTCAAAGATCATCTGGAAGTCAAGAAGTCCGGCAATACCGAGCTGAAATATGTAAGCTGGGCGTATGCCTGGGCAGAGGTGAAAAAACTGTATCCCGCTGCCAGCTATGAGGTCAAGAAATTCAACGGCCTGCCCTATGTTTATGACCCCATCACCGGCTTCATGGTGTATACCACTGTCACGATTGAGGGCGTTTCGCACGAAATGTGGCTGCCTGTACTGGATGGCGCAAACAAAGCCATGAAAGCTGTGCCTTATACCTACACCACCCCGAAATGGGACTACAATCCGCAGACCCGCCGCCGTGAAAAAATCGGCATGGAAGAGCGTACCGTAGAAGCAGCCTCCATGTTCGATGTGAATAAAGCTATCATGCGGTGCTTGGTGAAGAACCTTGCTATGTTTGGCCTTGGCCTGTACGTTTATGCCGGAGAGGATTTGCCGGAAGATGCTGCACCGCAGCCGGAGGCAGAACCGCAAAAGCAGCCGAAACCGAGATCCGCTAGCCCGAAGCAGGAACAGCCGCCTGTGCCCTGCATCTGTGCCCGGTGCAACCAGCCTATCAAGAGGGTCAAGCTGAAGGATGGCTCCATCATGCAGGCGGCAGAGTTTGCAGCCACCCATGAGGGAATGTGCGCTGACTGCTATAAGGCTACAAGACTAAACGTAGCATAAGGAGAAGGAGATTTTACGATGAAAGAAGAAAAAATCAAAGTCCTTGCGCTACTGCCAATGGAGCTGCCAAAGGAGATTGATCTGGACAACACCCTTGAAGCCATGCAGAACTTTGTAGGCGGGCTGATCGAATGCATCGCCTTAAGTGACACCGGTTCAGAGGTCACACTGGTCTGCAATGATGAAGGCAAGCTGCTTGGCCTGCCTCTCAATCGTCCGCTATGGGATGGAGCCGATGTTCTTGCCGGGCCGGGATTTCTGGCCGGATGCGACAACGAAGGGAATCTGACTTCTCTGCCGCAGAGTGCAATGGATTTCTACAAAGAGAAATTCAGAGCTTTTATCATTGAAATTTAAGGAGGAACGCCTTATGACCTTTAATGCAATGACCGAACGTTACGAAGAAATCACGGTTTGCGGAAAGCCTGCACTGTTCACCAGCATCCGCATCAGGAGAGATACCATCCCGGATGGTCTGTACGCCTACGATGTTCGGCATGATGACGAGTGCCGGGGCATCCCGTGTGAGATCGCACCCTTTGTGATGGTCAACCACTGGGGCACCATCATCCTTGCGGAACCGCTGGAACTGCCGGACGATGGGCGGCGATATATTGACGAGGACACCGACTGGAACTACGCTCCGTTTGGAGGAACAGAGAACAATCAAAAGCCATGTGTCACAGTGGAAGAATTTATAGAGACCTATTTGAAGCAGGAATAGCAGAAAACTTGTGCCGAAAAGGTATTAAAAATGCCGTTCGTCATTTTAGCGTTATCAATCTGCTAAGATAAATTGCCCAATCTCGCTGTAATTGATACTTTTCTGCACCTACGGCATTTTTGATACAGAAAGAAAAAAGTTATGAGTATTTATGGCTATTGCAGAATTTCCACTGCAAAACAGAGTATCGACCGCCAGATCCGCAACATCAAGGCAGAATACCCGACTGCCCACATTGTACAGGAAGCCTACACCGGCACATCCATTTTTCGCCCGGAATGGCTGAAGCTCTACCGGATTCTGAGAGCCGGAGATGTGGTAGTGTTCGATTCGGTGTCCCGGATGTCCAGAAATGCAGAAGAAGGTTTTACTCTGTACGAAGACCTTTACCACAAGGGCATCCGGCTGGTGTTCTTGAAAGAGCACCACATCGACACCGAGACCTACAAAAAAGCCCTGTCCGGCAGCATTGCCATGACAGGGACAAATGTGGACTTCATCTTGAAGGGCATCAACGAGTATCTGATGGCCTTGGCAAAGGAGCAGATCAAACTGGCCTTTGAGCAGTCCGAAAAAGAAGTTGCCGATCTGCACCAGCGCACCCGTGAGGGCCTTTTGACCGCCCGGCTGAACGGCAAGCAGGTTGGCCGTAAGAAAGGCATTGGCTTTGAAACCAAAAAGTCCAAAGCAGCCAAGGAGAAGATCCGTGCCCATTGTAAGGCGTTTGGCGGCACATTGGATGACATGGAGTGCATGAAATTGACTGGACTTGCCCGGAATACTTATTATAAATATAAGAGGCAAATTCGGGCTGAGTTGACTGACGAGGGAAACTTAAAAAGGAAGAGTTGTTATGAAAAACGAAAAATGTGTAAAAGATGAACCCCATAGTGAATTTACGAAGGAAGAACAACAGGAATTTTTGAATTTGTTGAATCACATAACCCCGGAACAGCGTGAAGCACTGAAAAAAGTTCTGAAGACCTTTATCTAATGAAGAAGGGCGCCAGGTGACGCAATGGTCGCTGGGCACCCTTCTTTTTTGTAAGGGTTTACTTTATTCAGGCAGAAATGCCTGAATCAAATCCAAAATAGCGATTCTTTGCGAGGGCGAAAGTCTATCCCAGATGGTCAAAAGGGATTTCTGCTCATCTGTCAAATGGTGAACGGCGGCATCCTCCTCAAAAAACTGCGACAGCGTGATGCCAAGGCCGTGACAGATCTTTTCAATGGAGGCGACGTTGGGCTGAAGGTTCCTTCTGCGCCACGTTGATAAGGTGGATTGCGTCAGGCCGGAGTTCTCGGCAAGGGTATATTCGGACCATCCACGGGCTAACCGCTCCCGGTCGATCCTTCCCAGAATGTCAAAGTTCGGCTTCTCGCGTTCCATGTCATAGACCTCCTTGGATAAATCGTAGTGTTACTTACGATTTTAAGGATGGATGCCTTGACAGGTAATTATATAAATCGTATAATTTTAACAAGATAAATCAAACTATAAGCCAGCGCGTTGGGCGCTATGGAAAAGGGGATGAATCGAAAACAGCAAGTTGCAAGGGTTCAAGTCTGTATGGCGGTACATTTGAGAAAGGTTGGAGGAAAAAAGATGGAAATGGTTGTCTTTATCGTGTATTGTGTGCTGAGCTATTGGGCGGTCGGGCAGACCATCTTTGCAAACAAAATTCAGATCGGGTCAATGAAGGATGTTTTCCTGACACGGTTCGTTCTTGGTGTGCTGCTGGGGCTGATTTTGATCCCGGTGGCGATTCTGAAAAAGCTGTGCAGCCATTGAAAATCGGAGGAAACATCATGAAAGAACGATTTGAAATCTATGATGGCAGTGCAGAAGCTAAAAAAGCCAAAGGAAAATCCAAAAATCTGAGCGGCTTTCACCCGCTGTTTACTGCATCTGCCCGCAGAAGCATTGCGCTGGATTCCTTAAAGATCTGGCTGCTACTGGGATTTATTGTGGGCGTGGTGACAGGTGTTGCAACCGGCGCCGGAGCGGTGTCGGTCCTTTTAGGGCTTCTGATCGCCGCAGTGATCTATTTTGGCTTCCGGGATGATGTCTATAAAAAAGTCTATGGCCCGGAGCATGACAGAGGCCAGCTGCCTTTGCCGGAAGGAATGAGCTGGGAAGAAGCTGTAGACCGCATCCGGCGCGGATTTGCCAATCCGGAGGTTGAACAGGTGACGGATACTGCGGATGCCATGACCTTTTACAGCAAAAAGCGTGGTACCTATCAGCTGAAAAACACAGCCGATGGTCTGAAAATGATCATCCTGACCAAGCCATCCAAGAGTAGCAAGAAAGAATACCTGTATGCGGTGTTCAGCAGCGTTCTGTTGTCGCAGGTGATCGCCATCCTGTACCCTGAAAAAATTTCTGCGGAGCAGGTGGAAGAAGAAAAGGAGGCAGTCCGGAAGCTGTTCGGCGCACATAAGATGCCTCTGGTCATTGAACTGGCGATTACAGCGGCGTTTGTTGCAGTCGCGGTATATATGTTGTATCCTGTGCTTTACTCAGACAATGCCCGTTCCAAAGGAGTTTCGGACGGATACTTGAGTGTCTTCCCGGCAGAAGCCACAGTAGGCGAGGTGCTGGACGATTTCTTTGCAAACGGCAAGTGGGAAAATTATGAACAGGATGGAGTGACTTTTGTCCACTACAGCGGTGAGTGCGTCAGTACACAAACGGGAGAAAAAGCTACCGTTGGCATCTATTTCAAGTTGAATGATGACAGCTCTTTTGAAATCGACCGGATGACCATGAACGGCGAAACGCTGAACCTGATAATGCAGAACGTCGCACTTTCCGAGATCAGTGACAGCTATTGCAAAGATCACGGCCTTGCCAGCAGCAATGCGCTGGAGGGCAGTCTCGATGAGCTGGAAAATGCGCTGAATGATGCCCTTGCCGATTCATCTTCCAGCGTCAGCGTGGCAGAACCTGAGAGCGAAACCTACACAGAGGATGCGGATTCCGACAATTCTGCCCAGACGGCTACCAGATCAGACCGTAAAGTTGTTAGCACGAATGGAATGGATACCTATTCGGAACTTTCTGGCGAGATCTCTGTGGACGTGAGCCACTATGAAATCGGAGAAATGCCGGAAAATGTAAAAGAATACTATCTCAGCTATGGGAGTGATTTTGATACTGCATGGCTGAACGCATTGTATACGGACGTATATGAGTATAGCGGAAAGTATAGCAATCAGGTTGCGTGGGAGCGTTTTACGGAGTATATGGTATTTTATGATGAGGTGGTGGATTATAACAATGAGCTGGCACCGGCACCGGCACTCTATGACGTATATTACGCATACGACCCCGCCACAGAGGAAGAAGCAGCCCTGTGCGTGGATGATGTAATCCAAATTGCGGAAGAGAACGGTGCTGAAATCCAGATTTGGTAAAAGTACAAGAGCGTAAAATTCTTCTTGAAATTTGAGACGAGCGCATTAAAAATCGATAGAATCGAATCCCGCTGGATTCCTGCTGTGGAGTCCAACGGGATTCTTTTTGCCCCAAACGAAGGATATGGTTTACTGACATTGGCTCATATACTGGATCAGGTCTTGTTTGTAAACCTTCCAGAGTTTTCCCATCTTGAAGGCGGGAATTTCGCCGCTGTTCAGAAGACGAAGCAGTAGATTTCTGCCAACATGCGTAATTTCCATGACCTGCCGGAAGCTCAGGACATCGGGATAGTTGTCTAGCATTGAAAATCAACTCCATTCTTGTGATTCTAATGAATTTTCGTTCTGTTTTGCACGGATTATTTTTTGTTCGCTCAAAGCCCTTGTACCCTTGTGCATAAGGGCGCACATGGAAATCTGCCGCATTGACGATCATTCAGGATGCGGCAAGGGATGATCACGTCGTTGATCTCTAATTTTTCCAAAGCCTTTGCGATTTTCTTTTTATGATGTATCTTATCGGTCAGTTCCGGCTCATCCTGCGCTTCGATATACGCAGCGACAAGTTCTTTGGTATCGTCATCAAGGTTGCTCGTTTGTACGGCTTTCAGAGCAGTTGGAACGTTATACCACGAATGCTTGCCAAAAAAATCGACGGCATACCGATATAGAAAGAACGGAATATCATCGCTGATTTTATCAAAATAATGAAACAGCGCATGATTCCTAAACCGGAGTTTTGAAGATTCCAACTTATCGTGTTCAAATTCTTTCAGACTGGGGCGCTTTAATTGAATTTCATATCGAATCAGATTTTTTGAGCGTTCCAAATCATCTGGAGAAATCGGATAGCTCTCCTTTTCACAATTCAAGAGCTGCTGATGCTTGTCATAGAGTGCAAAATCGTACCACGTTTTTTCGAATTTACAGCTTCGGATCTCATTGTGCTGGTTATAGTGCAGTGCGCGACCTTTCCTGTACGGGTCAACGCTTCCTGCATAACGAATAATTTTTACCATCAGCGAGGGATCGCATTTCACATAGAAGTCTTGTGTAATATCCAACCGATGCATTTTCCATTTAACAGACTCCTCAATTTCAAGGAGTCCAAGCTGCTCCAATTCATCCAGAAATGCCTGCTCTTGCATGACCAAACCTTCTGGTGATAAGTCTGTTAAACTTAAACGAGATGGATCACCTGCAATCCGAGCGAGGTTCACACCAGATAACGTTATGTATCGCTTCTTAAAATCTGGATAATCTGCCAATGTGATGGTCAAACCGCCATCCTTTCTTTTATAAGAGTAGCCTTTTTTCGAGGAGCCATGATACGGAATCCGATAGTATTTTCCAGCGGATACCATTTTTTGAATTGCCATAAATACAGTACGCTTCGCTTCGCAATCCGTGTACGTTCCATTCACTTCAAACGTATGAATGGAAGGTGCTAAAAGTGGGAGCTTCTTTGCCATTGTCATAAAAAACACCTCATTTTGTGATTTATCAGGATGTTATGAATCAAATAGAAATTGATCGGGAGGAACAACTACTATAAAAACGCATAGCATTCTATCTGGTGATTTATGACACTGTTATCCATAGATCGAAATCTAATAGAATGATAATAAACTGCTTTTTGGGGCTTTCTTATAGGGCGATTTGATCAAAGGCAGCGTATTTTCTATCTTTGCACTTCAAATTCATTGTGACAAATGAAAAAATCATTACAGATCACAGTAAATCCAGTTTCGACATTTGGGATGGCTTTCGTCCAATCAGACAGGTCTGGTCTTCTTTATCAAAAGCCAGCGGGCATTTTGTATCTTGTTTTGTGAGTGGAAAGAAGGTACAATAATAACAAGTGACTCACATCTGCGAGGTGATACTATGCTGAACATCTACTTTGGAGATATGCCGGAGGCAGTCTACAATACTTCGGTCTATTTCAATTACACTTATGAGGATGAATGGCTGACTTCTGACTTTGCCAAAGAGGTCATCAAGAAAATTGATAAGTCCGATGTCAAAGGCCCTCATGCGGTGGAAAGCCCGGTTCTGGGTGTCATCTCGCCGGAAAAACTGTCCGGCGGCACGAAAACGCTTTTGCTGATGGCAAACGACCCGGAAAAGGTATTCAATGCCTCGACTTGTGGCGATAACTGTGCACCTTTTATTCTGAAGCTGGCGAAAAAGAAGAACTTGACCATCAACCTGCGGCATCTCATGGATTTCGGCAAGAAGAAATTCCCGGTGGATGTGAAAGTACTGAATACCGGTGATGTGGTGCACAGCATGGAAGAACTGATGCCGATTGCATTTCAGTTTGTGTGACAGCTGAAAGTGAGTTTTTTTGACGAATTGAAATGAAATTCTGAGATTGATATTTTTCGGTTGCTATGGTAAAAAAGCAGGTTGCTGATCTGCCCGCCATCGTCAGTAAAGACGAAGCCTATCAGAATGCTATAAAAAACTCAGATGCACGGAATGCTCGTGTTGAAAGCGACCGTGCAACGATGCAGGCGATTCTCGATTCCATGAGTACGACGATTGAACTGTATAAGGCAGTGAACGAAAACCCGGCACTCTGTAAGTGGATTCAGGATATGGTTTTTGCCAACACGTATCAGACTTCGCCGCCTGCCAAAGAAGATCAGCCTGATTTCGATTGAAACACCAAAAGATATGTGATAAAATCAACTTATGATAGGGGATTATGCCCATCACCGGGTGCTCGGCCTATCAATTCGCATGAAATCTGGATTTTGGAAGGAAGCAGCTATGCGTATTGACAATCTGACCTTGAAGAATTTCAGGAACTTTGAAAATGCCGAGATTCCGCTGAATCCTAAAATGAATATTGTGATCGGCAACAACGGAAGCGGAAAAAGTTCTCTGCTTATGGGTGCATTGACCGCCGCCAGCACTTTCTTCCTTGGAATTGACTATGCTTCTCCACGCAGCATTAAAGCGGAAGACGTTCGCCATGTGGCGTATGAAACCAATAAAATTTACCAGCAGCGCGAAGTTTATCCGGTTGAAGTGTCCTGTCAGGGTGTTGTAAACGGTAGTGCTTGTACATGGTCTCGCTCTCTGAGTGGACCAAAATCCAACACTACCTATGGTGCTGCATCGGATCTGAAAAAAATTGCATCGGAACTTCAAAAAGAAGCAGCACTTCCTTCTTCGCAAACGGTACTGCCACTCATTGCTTACTATGGTACGGGTCGCCTGTGGGCACAAAAGCAGGCGAAGCAGAAGGAAAAACAGAAGCTGAAGTCCCGCTTTGAAGGCTATCAGGACTGCATCGCAGAGCAGGCCACGGACAAGCAGCTTATGGAGTGGTTCAGCGACATGACTCTCCTTGTCAGTCAGGAAGGACCTATTCCGCAGGTGAGTGCAGTCCAGCGGGCGTTGGAATGCTGCTTTGCGGATTTGATCGACCATGATGAAACGCAGCGCGTTAAGGTGGAATATCGCCAGAGGTATCGGGCGATTGTTGTTGAATACGTTAATCGGAATGGTGAACATGAGCTTCATCCGATGTCTGAGATGAGTGATGGATACCGGTCTGTGCTGAATATGGTAGCAGATATTGCGCACCGGATGGCTGTTTTGAATCCTCAGCTCGGCGATTCTGTTTTGGAAACACCCGGTATCATCATCATTGATGAGATTGAATTGCACTTGCATCCCGGCTGGCAAAAGCGAATCCTGAATGATTTGACAACGGTTTTTCCCAATATTCAGTTTATTGTATCCACGCATTCCCCGGAAGTGATTACTTCCTATAAGGATGCAAATCTTATTCTGCTGAAACATGAGGGCAGTGCAACACAAATCGATTCTGCCTATGGCAAGGATGTAAACACTGTTCTGCGAAGCATCCTGCTGGTTGGAGATCGTCCGATTGAAATTGAAAAGCTCTTTGATAAATTCTCGGAGCTTCTCCATAAGGAGGATTACGCAAAAGCCAAAGAGGTGCTGGAAAATCTGGAACAGATTTTGGGATATGATGATCCGTCCGTCTATGAGGCCAGAAGCAGTCTGGAAATCGAGCAAATGGAGTGGCCGGAATGAGGTATATCAAAAAGTCAGAAACGGAACCGCGAGACTTGCGAGAGTATAAAAAGAACTGTCGCAAAGCATCCCCGCCGTTAAAAATCACCTATAAAGATATGCCGAAGGACGGTACACGGCAGCAGTTGGCACGAGACCAAGGTTACCTTTGCGCATATTGTATGCGTCGTGTAAGTCTTGATCCGGCAGACCAACTCAACTATCTGAATATTGAACACCTTGATCCGCAAAATCAGTTGACGGATGAGGCAGCTACGGATTTTTCAAATCTTCTGGGCGTGTGTCCCGGAAATCGGAGTTCTACGGAAAATGCAAAAAAGACTTGCGATGCCTACCGTGGAATCTTGGAAGAAGATCAGCAGACAATGCGCTTGAATCCGCTGGATGAAGCTCAGATGGATACAATCTTCTACCAAAGAAATGGTGAGATAGGATCAACCGACACGGAACTTAACAAGGAACTTTCCGACAAGCTCAACCTGAACAGTGAAGCGGCCTACTTACCGCAAAATCGTGAAACTGCTTACAGTCAGTTGGTAAGATTTCTGAAAGCCAAAAAGCCCATAGGTGAATGGTCAAAGCCATTTCTTCAGCAGGCATGGCAGTTGTTTTGTACGCCGGACAAAACAGGGCTCTATCGGGAATATGTTGGGGTCTATGAATACTGGCTCAAGCATTGGATGAAGAAGTGATTTCGTGCTAAGTGTTAGTCTGCTATACCGGTGCTTGAAACACAAAGTCTGCTGCCAGGCTCAATATCATGTGTTTTATAGCCTGCTTGAAATAAAAACGGCATACCACCGTAAATCCCAATACTCTGTAATTTTGGCACTCGCCCAGGCTGCGATTAAGTCTCCCCGGAAATAAAATCTGATAGGACAAAGAAGAAAAAAGCTCTTGGCTTCTGTAATGGAGGCCAAGAGCTTTTTTGCATCTTGTTTTGTAAGCGGAAAGAGGTTCCAATAATAGAAAAGAAAGCGTACATCGGTCGAATAAGGTGGTGGATTTATGAATGGTTTAAAGTTAAAAGAAGAAGTATTTATGCACAAAAAATGATCGATAAAATTGTACAAAAGGCGAATGGAATCTCTATGAATTTTATGTTAACATCTTATTACAACACGTGATTCCTCGGAAGCGTCAGTTGTACTTGTGAACAAAGGATAGTGCTCGGTAGAGTGTCTATACCTGCAGGTATAATTATGACTGCAGTCCGAGGCTTTTTCTTTATCCGAAACGGAGAGGGTGGGTGCTATGCGAATTGTTCGGAAAATCAATAACAGTGCCGCTGTTGCTCAGGACTCCCGCGGGAAGGAACTGATCGTGATTGGTAAGGGCATCGGGTTTCCGGCGGTTCCATACGAACTAACGGATATGTCGCGGATAGACCGTACGTTTTACGATATCGACCCGCGTTATTTTGAGATGATCAGTACTCTTCCGCAGGAGATTCTTCTGGCGAGTGCCGACATTACAGAAGATGCGCAGGTCGTACTGAATACGACCCTTAACTCCAACCTGCCGCTGACACTGGCCGACCACCTGAACTTTGCGGTGGAGCGTTTTCGCAGCGGGTTGAACCTGACGATCCCCATTGCCTATGATATCCGTCATCTGTATCCCAATGAGTTTGATCTGGGCGTAAAAGCATTGGATATCCTGAAGGAATACACGGGGGTCTCGCTTCCGGATTCCGAAGCGGTCAGCATTGCAATGCATTTGATCAATGCTGAAATCGAAAACAGCGAGATCCATTCCCTCGTAAAGGCGTTGGAGATTCAGGAAGGCGTGGAGTCCATTGTGGAGCGGGAAATGAACCTGAAACTGGATAAGGACAGCTACAGTTACTACCGGTTCACGATGCATATCCGCTATCTCATCCAACGGCTGATGAGCGGTACTCAGAGCGAAACGGGGAGTGGCAGCATGGTAAAGATGCTGGCCAATGATTACCCTAAAACATATATCTGTGCTAAAAAAATTGCGGCTTTCTTGCAAAAGCAGGAGAATTGGTGCTGTAATGATGAGGAGCTTCTCTATTTGATGTTGCATATCAACCGCGTCTGCCAGAAAAATACATAAACAGCTTCCGTTGCTTGGAGCGGCACTCGCCATTTGCGGGACGTGATCCGGGGACAGAGCGCATCCTACCTGAAAACGCAAGCGTTTTCAGGTAGTTTGAAGGCGCTTTGTGCCCGGATCTTTTATTACATATTGAATGAATAGCGGTGCAGGGCCCGCATCGTTTTTCAGATAAAAAATCAGGAGGATTAGCCATGAAACAGGATGCATTCTTTCAAACTATCATACATCACATCGGTGGTGAAGGCAATGTTGCACGAAAACGTTTTGACGGAGAGCACCTGTATGTCACTGTGAAAGACAGCGGTATGGCAGATCTAGAAGAACTGAACCGTTTGGATGGGGTTTCCGGTACGGAACTGAACCGGAACACTCTGTCCGTTACCATCCAGGAAGATTTTTTGGAGGATGTTACAATGGCAAAAGATTTCAAACAGCTGGCGCAGAATATCATGACGTTGGCTGGAGCAAAGGAAAATGTTACTTCCGTATTTCACTGCATGACCCGTCTGCGCATGACGGTCAAGGACGTCAAGAAGGTAGACCAGAAAGCTATCAATGATCTGGACGGCGTGTTGGGCGTTACCTATCAGGGCGGTCAGCTGCAGGTCATCATCGGCAAGGATCTGCTGAAGGTTTATGAAGAGGTGCTGAAGCTGGGCTACAGCGATGGCGGCGCTGTGGACGAAAAACTGGACGGTGACCTGAAAGGCGAAAAGATTTCGGTTGGGCAGGCAGTGATTGGTTACATTTCCGCTGCCGTACAGCCTATGGTTCCGGCACTGATCGGCGGCGGTATGATCAAGGTGTTCCTGCTGCTGATCTCCAAGGTTTATGCTCCCTTTGCGGACAGTTCTACTTATACGCTGCTGAGCATCGTGGGCAATGCGGTGTTTTATTTCATGCCCATTCTGGTCGCTTATGGAGCGGCTAAGAAACTGGGTGCGACCCCCACGTATTCCATGGTCGTGGCCGGTGCACTGGTCGCTCCTGAATGGACGGCTATTGTAAGTGCTGGCGATCCAGTCACCATGTTTGGTATCAATGTTGCCCTGAAAGGATACGGCAGTTCTCTGCTTCCTGCGCTGCTGCTGGCAATCGTTGCGTATTATGTGGAAAAATTCCTGAACAAAGTGATCCCCGGCGTGTTCAAGCCTATCTTTGTCGGTACGTTGACAATGGCCGCCACCTATGCCGTCTCGATCCTTGCACTGGCGCCTCTGGGTCAGCTGGCAGGTACCTATGTCACCGCCGCGATCCTGTGGTTGTATAACATTGCAGGCCCCATCACGGTTGCTCTGTTTACGGCTCTGTTCCCCTACATGGTCATGACCGGTATGCACATGACCTTGGGAGCTCCCATGATCCAGCTGCTGTCGGAAACTGGTTTTGATCCCCTGTTCCGCCCCGGTATGCTGCTGTCCAACATGGCAGAAGGCGGCGCTTCTCTGGGTATCGCCATCAAGGCAAGGGACAAGGCAATCAAATCCGAAGCACTGTCCGTTGCAGTGGGCTGCATCTTTGCTAGTGTGACCGAGCCGGCCATTTACGGTTTTAACCTGCCGCTGAAGAAACCTATGTGGGCTGTTTCCCTCGGTGGCGCCATCGGTGGTGTCGTGGCCGCTCTGCTGGGTGCCCATAACTACGAGTATGGTTCTTCCTCCCTGTTTGCCCTGCCGATCTTTGAGGATACCATCGTGGCTATGGTTATTGCAATCATCGTGACGATCGTAGCATCCTGTGTACTTACGATTCTCTTTGGCTTTGACGAGGAAATCTTGAAGAAACACTGATCTCAAAATTTTGTTCGCCCCGGGGAGCGCATGCGTCCCGGGGCGTTGGAGGTATTATGAAACTTAAGTCCGATTTTTTGTGGGGTGGAGCACTTGCGGCTAACCAGTGCGAGGGTGCCTGGCAGGAAGACGGCAGGCTGCCTGCGTCTGCTGACTTTCTGCCGGATGCAGCCCACGGCAGATGGAATGCCATGCTGCATCCGGGAAACATTCTGGAAACGCGGTACGATTATTATCCTAGTCGGGAAGCAATTGATTTTTATCATCGATACAAAGAGGATATCCGCCTTCTTGCAGAGAGCGGGATCAAGGCGCTGCGTTTGTCCATTTCATGGACGCGGATCTATCCGACCGGGGAAGAGAACGCCCCGAACGAAGATGGCCTGCGTTTTTACGAGGAGCTGTTTACGGAGTGTCGTAGGTACGGGATAGAGCCGGTGGTCACCCTGTGCCACTTTGATGTGCCGGAAGCCCTGATCCGGAAATATGGTGCCTGGGCAGACCGCAGGCTGATTGCACTGTATGAAAAATATGCTGCCACCGTGTTTGACCGCTACCGGAATCTGGTAAAATACTGGATGACCTTCAATGAGATCAACATGATCACCCACATCCCTTATCTGGGCGGTGGCCTGCTGGTGGACAAGGACGACCCGGAGTTCAACCAGATCGTGTACAATGCCGCGCATAACCAGCTGGTGGCAAGTGCCTGCGCGGTGCGGATCGGTAAAAAAATCAACCCGAATTTCCGAATTGGATGCATGATGGCGGCCGGAAGCTTTTATCCCTATTCCTGTAACCCCAATGATGTGATGGAAGCACGTATCAGTAACAACAAAAATTACATTTTTCCGGATGTCCAATTGAACGGCTGTTACTCCGGATTCGCCCGGAATTACTTTGCAAAATTGGGCATCACGCTGGACGAACAACCGGGTGATGACGAACTTCTGGCTCAGAACACCTGCGATTTTCTGGGATTCAGTTACTATTCCTCCAGGCTGATCTCCACGGATCCGGAGCATCTGAAAAATGTGGCGGATGGCAACGCCATTACTACCCTGCGCAACCCGTATCTGCAGATCACGAAATGGGGACGTCAGATCGACCCGGTCGGCCTGCGCGTGACCATGAATGATCTGTATGATCGCTATCACAAGCCGCTGTTCATTGTGGAAAACGGTTTGGGCGTGGAGGATACTCTGGAAGTGGACGGTTCCGTCCATGACCCCTACCGGGTGGAGTATCTCGATGCTCATATCACCCAGATGAAAAAAGCCGTTCTGGAAGACGGCATTCCCTGCATGGGATATCTGGTCTGGGGCATCATCGATCTGGTCAGCGCGGGCGGCGGTGAAATGGATAAGCGGTACGGACTGGTCTATGTAAATAAACATAACGACGGCACCGGAGACCTCGCCCGCTACAAAAAAGATTCTTTTGGTTGGTATGCACAGAAGATTCGGGAAGAGTGCTATGAATAAAGCATATAAGCAGTATTTTGATCTGATATTTGGCTCCACACTACTGACTTTGGGTATCTACCTGTTTGTCACCCCCAATGGTATCAACTTTGGCGGTGTGATAGGCCTGGCTCAGATTATAGAGATTTTTCTGCGTAGGTTCATTGCAATCTGCAGTGATGCAAACCTTGTTGGTATGATCAATTTCCTCATCAATGTACCGCTGTTCCTGATAGGATACCGGGTCATGAGCCGCAGGTTCTGCATCAAAACCATGCTCTCGGTAGCAGTGCAGACGTTGCTTCTCTCAGTACTTCCGCCGCTCAAAGCACCCCTTGTGGAGGATGTGCTGCTAAACAGTATCTTCGGCGCTATTCTCTGTGGTGTAGGTGTCGGCTATGCGCTGCGGGGCAGTGGGTGCTGCGGCGGCATGGACATTGCATGCATGTGTCTGGTAAAGAAATACCCGGATTTTAAAAGCGGACGGCTTTCTATTTATGTCAATGCGGTTCTCTTTTCGGTCTGCCTATTCCTTTTTGATTTGGAAACTACGATGTACTCCATCATCTTTGTGGCAATCCTGTATACGGTGGCAGATAGATTTCACGACCAGAACATCAATGTGGCGGCCCTGATATTTACGGATGTTTCCACTGTGCAGACTGAAATCCTGCAGAAGATGGGACGCGGCGTCACCTTCTGGAACGGATACGGTGCGTACACCAACCACCCTAAGAAGATCCTTTTCTGTGCCGTGAACAAGTATGAAATCGGGGAGCTGCAGGAAATTATTCACGAGCAGGATCCCAATGCCTTCGTCACATTCTTTGTAGGTCCTCTGATCCATGGCGGATTTGAAAAAAGGCTATGAGATTGAGGGTAATCGCATAGAACAAATGAAGCGAAGAACGCTCTGCAATTTTGGCACCCGCTCAGGCTGCGATTAAGTCTCCCCGGAAATAAAATCTGATAGGACAAAGATGCAAAAAGCTCTTGGCTTCTGTAATGGAGGCCAAGAGCTTTTTGCATCTTGTTTTGTAAGAGGAAAGAGGTTACAATAATAGAAAAGAAAGCGTATATCAGTCGAATAAGGTGGTAGGCCTATGAAGTTTTTTGAAGCGGTTCCAAGCGAACTTTTCTCGCCGCTGGCTTCGCCCAACCGTATTTTATATGCGGATGCACTGGACGTACTGTACGCAGCATACCAAGAAAACCTGAAAATACGGGAAGATGTCTTGTATTCCATGCTGCGCGGCAGGCTGGAGCAGGAACTGGCGGATGCTACGTTTGAAGATGAAGACATTGACGAAGAGGAACTGAGGGATATCTCTGGCCGCGCTCGTTTTTTGATCCGCAAGCTGTGTAGTAAGGGGTGGTTTGAGAAAGAACGCGGGGACGACTTTGAAGAGTATATCACGATTCCTAATTACAGCAGCCGTTTGCTGGAATTATTCCACCAACTCTGCGATGATAGCCCGGCTCGTGGATATTCCTATGTGTTCGGAACTTTCTCAGTCTTAAAGACCGCCGACGACAGCAACAATGCTTACGATAAAATGACGGCTCTCTATAGTGCCTACGATAACACAACGGCGCTGATTAGCTTGTTGCAAATGGTCTATCATAATGTGAAGCATTATTTTCAGACGCAGATCGATATGCAGGATGTCAACCAGGTGCTGGCTGCACACTTTAACGACTTCGGACAAAAGGTTGTGGAGGCATATATCCGTCCGCTGAAAATCAAAGATTCAGTGCCGAAGTATCGTGTGCCCATTCAGTCTGTGCTTAGGCGCTGGGAAGAGGATGATACCTTGCTGATGGCGATGGCAAATGAAGCATTGCGTGATAAGCGGGGCAAGACATTGGAAGACTGCCGTGCCGATCTGCTGAGGAAAATTTTCTGGATCGAAGAACGCTATGACAATTTAGAGAAGGACTATCTTGAGGAAATTGATACGCAGGTCCGGCGCTATACCAGGGCAGCAACACAGAAAATCGAGAACCTGACGAACCGAGATCAAAGCGTGCGCGGCAATTTGAATGTTTTGCTGACGGCACTGTCCAGAAACCGCAGGGCGTCTGAGCTGGTGGACCAGATACAACCGGCATTTCAATTGTATGAGCAGTCTTTTTTGTCAGAAAAAAGTCTGTGGTACCGTAAGCGCCCCGAAAAACGGACAAAAACCGCGTCGGTGCTGATACAAGATGATCAGGCACCGAATACGGAAGAACAGGTCAGAGCGGCACAGTTACTGCAATCGAAATATGGCCGGGCAGCAGTAAATGCTTACGTGCAGGGATGGCTGGGAGACGCTGACATTCGTTGCTCGGAGGAGCTCTCGCTTGAAGAGGACAAGGATTATATCATGAGTTTACTGGCAATCCTTGGAAGCAAGGATGCATCTGCCGGTTATGTGGTCCAGGAACTCGATGGCATTTTTTGCAAAAATGTCTATTCGATCCCGCAAATGCAGATCCGGAGGAAGGAGAAGAAGCCGTGAATTTTGATTTTGTTACCAATGCAACGGCAAAAGAACTGGAACAGTTCAAATCTGTCTGCAATCAGCTGCTCAGCCGCACATACATTGTGCGAACCATCTACCAGCTGGGAAAAGGCAGGGTGGATAACCCAGACTATCTTTTTCTATCACGGCACTATGAGGCTGTACAGGAGTACCTGAGCCTGCTGGACTGGGATTTGCGCAGGGATGAACTGAACGGATACTTTTATGTGTTGAACACAGACGAGGCTAACCGTTGCAACCTCAATAAAAAAGAAACGGCGATTTTGCTGGCATTACGGCTGATCTACGAAGAAAATATGGAGCGTTTGGGTTTGGAGCAGGATGCCGTGTGTACTGTGCGGGATGTGCTGGAAAAAGTGGTGACCGACTATCCCGTTTTTCCGGCTAAGCCGAATATGGAAGAGGTCAAACGCGCGTTTACGGTACTGGAAAACCATTCTGTGATTCAAAGACTGGAAGGAAAATTCAACCAGGGCAGCTGCAGGATCGCAATATTGCCCACCATTCTCTCTGCGGTCTCCAGCGAAAAGCTGAACTTGGTGGTGTCTGTTTTGAAAAAGGAGGAAACAGATGAAGAAGCTGAAGAAGATCCTGCTGATCAACTGGCTCTATTTCAGTAAGGAACTGATTGAAGTGGGCGACATCAATTTTCTGACAGGCAAGAACGGCGCCGGAAAGTCAACGGTCATCGATGCACTGCAGATCGTACTGCTGGGCGAGACCAACGCCCGCAACTTTAATCAGGCGGCCAACGAAAAATCGCAGCGCACACTGGAAGGCTATCTGCGCGCCGACATGGATGATAACAGCCCGTATTCCCGTCGTGGTAAGGACTTTTCCACCTATATTGTCTGCGAATTTCAGGATGAGATGGAGGGCAGCAGCTTTGTGACGGGTGTTACCTTTGACTGCCGCAGCGATGGAAGTTACCGTGATACATTCTTTATTTACACGGGGACACTGCCGGAAAATTGCTTTATTGAGCAGGGTGAGGCAATGGAGACTTCTGCACTTCGCCGTTTTTTGAAGCAGAACTATGCACGGGCAGAATTTTACGATACTCAAAAAGAGTATCGCCGCAACATGCTTGCAAAGTGGAACGTCCACAACGAGCAGGTCTTACGGATGATGAAGAAGGCTGTTTCGTTCCGGCCAATTGTCGATATCCAAAAATTTATTACGGAGAACATCTGCGATATTCCGGATAAACCCAATATTGAGCTGATGCAGCAAAACATCCGGGATTATAAACGGCACGAATTGCTGGCGCAGCGTCAGCAGGAAAAGCTGGATGCGCTGCAGCAAATCAGCAGGCTGTATCAGGAGATGAACCAAGCCATAGACCGCTGCCAGATCCAGAAGTTTCTGGTACGGTGGGCCGAAAAAGAAGCTGCGCAGACAGAGATCGACCAGAGGGAATTGGAACGAACTGAATGCAAGGAGAACCTTGCAAATGTGAATGAGCAACTGGAGGAGCTTGAGCGGCAGATCGAACAGAAAGAAACGCGCCGCAGTGAGCTGGAGCTGGCCTGTAGGCAGAGCAACGTTTTCCAGGAGGAAGAGCGTCTGCTCAACACGGAAAAGGCTCTGAGAGATGAGCAGAAAAAGCTGGAACAGGGTCTGCAAAATCTTGAAGTGGAGATTAAGCGGGAAGCACGGCATTTGCAGAGATTCTGTGGGGAGATACAAGAACTGGAACCGGAAGAACTTCTCATACCGGTGCAGGAAGCGGCGAACACTGTGCAGAAAGCATATGCTGTATTTACTGGGGACGAGAAGGGATTGTTTGCCCGGCCTGTGGAGTTGTTTGAAACGGGGCAGCAGGCAGCGGCCGAATTGTCGGATGCTGTCCGCAGTGCGGCTCATAAAACAGAGGATCGTATTGTAGAGCTGAAGAAGCAAGCCGACCAGAAAAGTGCGGTGCTTGCAAATCTGCGCAGGAACATCAAAGATTATCCCCATGGGCTTCTGCTGTTCAAAGACCGGCTGGAAAAGGATCTGGCGGATAAAACGGGGCATGCGGTTCCCGTTTATATTCTGGCTGATGTGCTGGAAATGGCAGATGAGCGCTGGCGTGGAGCGGTAGAAGGCTACCTAAATAACCAGAAATATTATCTGCTGGTGGAGCCGGGACGTTATCAGGATGCACTTAACATTTACGACCGGCTGAAGCAGGAAGCAGAGTACCGTGCGTTTGGTCTGGTAGATATCGGAAAACTGCGGGAAAAAGAAACACTTCGACCGCTGCCCGGCAGTCTGGCAGAAAAGGTGGAGACAGAAAACAAGCTGGCACGCAGCTATGTGGACTATCTTCTGGGTCGGGTGATATGCTGCGACACGGCAGAACAGTTGCGCTGCTATAAGACGGCAATTACGGCAGAGGGAATGCTGTATCAGGGCTATGTGGCCCGCGCACTTCGGAAGGGCTGGATGGAAGACGCCTTCATCGGGCGGCGTGCGGTGCAGCTCCGCATCGACCATCTGGAAAAGGAACTGGCCTGTCTGCAGGAAGAGCTGCGGCATTGGCAGCCGCTCCAGAAGCAGCTGACCGGCCTGCAGGAGCCGCTTTTTACCCAAAGATTCGTCCGAATCGATGTGGCGCAAAAGCAGGAGGACTACCAGCGCGTCCAGACGATCATCAAGGAAATCGCAGAAGTCAAAAATCAGCTTTCCCAGTTGAATCTGTTCTGGTTGGATGAGCAGCGACGCATCATTGAACAGTTGAAAGAAGAAATCCTTGCATTCAATAAGGAAAAAGATGCGAAAAATGTGCAAAAAGGGAAGTTGGAAGACCGCATCCATCAGATGGAATATGAGATCTTGCCGGAAAAATACCAACGGTATGAGGCCATCGAAGATGTTTTGAACGAGGAGTTCACGAAGGAATACCGAGAAACCATCGGCGTTCCCCGCTATCGGCAGGAGCTTGTCCGCTTGAAAAAGGCAGATGTCATCCGCAAGAACTTCGGCGACAGTTTGGCGCAGAGCACAAAGGCGATGGACGGGGCTCAGAAGAAACTGCTTGCAGCACGCAGAGAATATGCAGAACGGTTCAAACCCTGTGCATTCCAGATCGAGGTGATGGATAACACCGAATACGAGGAAGAACGGCGTACTCTGCAGGAAAGCGAGCTGCCCCGATACAAAGAAAAGATCCGGGCGGCACGGGAAAGCGCAATGGAGCAATTCCAGAACGATTTCCTTGCCAAACTGAAATCCAGCATCGACCAGGTGCAAGACCAGGTGCACAATCTGAACAAGGCCCTGCGCCAGGCACAATTTGGCACAGACAAGTACCAATTCCGCGTAGGGCCAAACCCGGATTATCTGGATTACTATAACATGATCACGGCAGATGAACTGATGGAAGGCGAATCCGGTCTATTCGCACTGCCCTTTCAGCAAAAATACGGCCCATTGATCGAAAAACTGTTCAGCCAGATCACAATGGCAGACGATACGCAGCTCAATGTCCGCAAACAGAGCGAACTGCAGGAGAATATCGTCCGCTATACAGACTTCCGGACGTATCTGAAGTTTGATTTGGAAACGACCGATCAGAACGGTTCCAAGCAGCTGCTTTCTCAAACACTGAATATGAAGTCCGGTGGCGAAACACAAACGCCATTCTATATTGCGGTGCTGGCCTCGTTTGCCCAGCTGTACCGCGTCAACGATGCTACCCGTTTTGGTAATACGGTGCGTCTGGTGGTGTTCGATGAAGCTTTCAATAAAATGGATAGTGACCGGATCACGGAGAGTGTACTCCTTCTCCGAAAGATGGGGCTGCAGGCGATCATCTGTACGCCGCCGGATAAGATCTCGGACATTATGCCCATTGCAGACCGCACATTATTAGTGGACAAATCCGGATACCGGATGCATATCATTCCATTTGGAAAGGAGATGCAGAATGAAGGAAGCACAGGTGATCCTGAATCGTCTGCTGGATAAGTTTGAAAACAGTAAGCATCTTTCTGAACCCAACACATCCAGACGTTGGGTAATGCTGCGCATTGATAAAAGGGAGTTGCCGGAGTATCAATACGAAGATGCGGTGGTTCGGGATGCTTACAATATTGCAGCGCGGGAGCTGGAGCAGCAGGCTTTGGTGCGTCTGGAATGGGCGAGAAAGCAGAGCGTTCTCTCCTGCATTGTGCTAGATCTGGAACGGGTCGCACAGTGCTATGAATGCGCCGACAGAGTGCATCCGCGAAAAAAGGCAGAAGAGGTTGCAAACATCATCATGCAGAAGCTGGCAGACAATCCCGTTCCATGGATCGCGGCATGGAGGGATGCTGTATGTGCTCAGGTGCGGAACAGCATGAAAGTGCCGACGTATTGCAGGGGAAACGACGGTCTGCTGCAGGAGCTTTTGCTCACGTTTCAACGATATGCGGAGCTGTCCGGCAGTGTGACGATGCGTGCATTCAGCAGCCAGTGTTTTCACGATACCAAGTATTTTGAGCGAAATGTACGGGAGCTGTTTCTTACCATTGCACGAAAGTACAATACCCAACTGGCGGCGGCCTGTACAGAAGCGGAACTTGGTGCGCGGGATCAGCTTGCAGTTCTGGGAATCTATGCCCGCCCGGAGCTTTACGAACTCTCGGGCGATTGCGCAATCTGCTTGAAGAAGGGAGAACTACGGCTCAGCGCAGCAGAACCTTATGGATTGGCTTTGCCCAGTACACTTGTGTCAGAGATTGTGGACATTGAACTGAAAAACATCTGCTGCATTACCTTTATCGAAAATAAAACGAACTATGATGAATATTTGCTGGCGGAAAAACAGCCGGAAGAACTTGTTGTTTATCACGGCGGCTTTCTGAGCCCGCGGAAGAAAAAACTTTTTGAAAAACTGGCTGCTGCGGCAGGGGAAACCATGCAAATTCGATTCTGGGCAGATATTGATCTGGGCGGTTTTTGTATGTTTGAAAACCTGCAAACGGTGTTTCCACAGCTTGAACCCATGCGTATGGAAGGGCGCTTTGTGGAACAGTACCACAAAAATGGCCTGAAGCGGCCGGAGCAGTATCTGAAGAAGCTGAAGGAAGAGCGGAATGCGGGAAGACATGCGCTGTTTGTTGATGCAATTGATAAGATTTTGCAATATGGGGTCACAATCGAACAAGAAACATTTCTGGAGTAGAATTCGTGCGAAGATAAAAACGCTTGTTGCCCCATAAAAACGTACTATTATTCTTTCCAACGCTCTGCAATTTTGACATCCGCTCAGGCTGCAATTAAGTCTCTCCGGAAATAAAATCTGGTAGGACAAAGAAGATAAAAGCTCTTGGCTTCTGTAATGGAGGCCAAGAGCTTTTTGCATCTTGTTTTGTAAGCTGAAAGAGGGTACAATGATAGCAGAAGTACGCACATCGATGAGGTGATAAGATGCTGAACATTTTTTACGGTGATATGAAGGAAGCGGTGTACAATACGGCTTCTTATTTCAAATATGATTACGAGGAGGGCTGGATCGTTGACCCGATGGTCAAGGAAATGATTCAGGATGTGGATAAGTCTACCGTTATCGACAGTGGTATCATTGACAGCCCGGTCTTGGGCAAAATTCCGCCGATTGGTTTGTCTGGTGGCGTAAAGACCCTGATTTTGGTAAAGTTTGAGCCGGAGAAAGTGTTCAATGTATCGACTTGTGGCGACAACTGTGCAAAGTGGCTGCTCAAAATTGCAGAGCAGGAGGATCGCACGGTGAATTTGCGTCACCTGATGGATTTTGGCAAAAAGCCGTTTACAATAAAAGTGCTGAATACGAATCAAATCGTTCACAGTATGGAAGAACTGATCTTGTCCGCAGGTGAGTTTGTGTAAAGGGGCTGACAGAAATGAAAGGCATTCATAAAGTGGTCGTTGGCACAAAGTACCTGAAATATGAGTTTGAACTGCGGCGCAACTTAACCATCATTCGCGGGGATAGCGCAACGGGTAAAACGACCCTCGTGGATATGATTCGTACGCATATGAACGATGGAGAAAGCGGGCCGGTCACGCTAAATTGTGATAAAGACTGCTATGTGGTAGAAGGGAATCTTTGGAAGGGACAACTTGACAATATTCAGGACAGCATTGTTTTTATCGACGAAGGAAACGAGTTTGTCAAGACCAAAGATTTTGCACGTGCGATTCAGCAGACCGACAACTATTACGTTATCGTGACCAGAGAGGGGTTGTCTGCCTTGCCATACAGTGTGGAAGAAGTGTATGGTATCCGAACCTCTGGAAAGTATGGGGCACTGAAACAGAGTTATCATTCGTTCTATCGAATTTACCCGGATAGTACGACTGAGAATATTAAGCCGGAGAAAATTCTGACCGAGGACAGCAATTCGGGTTATCAGTTTTTTGACGCGGTCTGTGCAGAGCATCAAATGCAGTGTGATACTGCAAATGGAAAGTCAAATGTGTTTTCCTATTTGAAGGCGCATAAGGATGAAAAGATTCTGGTGATTGCAGATGGCGCTGCCTTTGGTCCGGAAATGGATAGGGTGTTGCAGTTGGTGCTGACAAGAGAGAATCTGGCACTCTATTTGCCAGAATCTTTTGAATGGTTAGTACTTTCTTCTGGGATCCTGAAAGATACGGAGGTTGCACAGATTTTGCAGACACCGTCTGACTACATCGACAGCAAGGAATATTTTAGCTGGGAGCGCTACTTTACGGCACTTTTGATAGAGAAATCGGCTGGGACATATCTGAATTATACTAAGAAAACGCTAAACAAGGCCTATTTGAGTGATAGCACGAAGAATGCGATTCTGGGTCAGATGATGAAAGGGAAACCGGAGTAAATTGGAAGATGCACATGAAAAAGGTGCGAGGCAAAATATGAAACTTATAACGAAAGAAGTTTCAAATCCTGAGAAAAAATTCTGGATTTGGGATGAAAAAATCACAAATAAACAAGATGGGCGAATTTACCCTCATAATACAACGAACGTAGGATCCGGGAAAAGCGTTGCGGTATACCAACTAAGCGAGAGTGGCAAGGAAGAACAGATTGCACAACTAGAAATTCCAGATTATAAAAAATTGGAGGAGTATTATTGGCAAGAAAAAGAGATATGTTTGGATTATACGTATATAGATGAATTTGAGTGGCTTGGAGATAAAGCACCTTATGAAGTAGAAGGAAATCCTTATAGAGAATATGAAAAAATAACAGCTAGGGCAGCGATTTTTTATTCTGAAGAGCCAAAACTGATTCATCTTATGCAGTTAAAGATTCAAAGTGAAGATTTGGATTTTTCATATGCAGGATTTTATAATCTAAATCTTGATATAGGCGATATTACCCTTGTAAATGGAAATGTTGAATTTAGCGATGCTCATATTATAGAAACGGAGATTTCATTAGGAGGAATTGAGTGTGGCGGAAGTAGATATTTTACACCAGAAGTATCATTTCGTTACATAAAAGCCCGCAAATCGAAAATTTTAACGATGCTAATGACGCAATCTTTAAGTTTGGATTTTTTATGTGCCAAAACAGAAGAAACAGAGGTTTGCTTGGATCCGCTGCCGAAGACTTTTGAAAATTTGTGTTTTGTGAAATCAAATATTTCTCAAGTGAAGTTGTCTAATGCGTCAATAAAAGAATTAGACATTAGAGAAGCAAGATTTGATTGCTTGGAATTGCTGCGTTGTGAAATTTTGGGTAAAAGTAATCTTAGTGGAAGCATAAAAAGATTTCTATTTAATGATTGCATAAATACAAATATTTTAAGGATTGCATTAGAAGATACAGAAGAAGTATCATTTGAGGATGCAATCAATAGTGGGAGAATTTATTTTAAAGACTTCCCTAAACTAGTTGAAAAGATTACCGAAAAAAAGAATGAACAACTCTTGATGCTAAAGGAAAATTTTAGACAGCTCGGGGAATATGATAATGAAGATATTTGTCATCTTCATTATCAAAAAGCGAAAACGAAAGAAGAAAAAAGATATTATATAAGAGGATTACGCAGGCTGCTGGATTGGATTAGCGGATATGGAACCAAACCGTGCCGAACATTTTTAACTATAATTCTTCTGATTTTAATATTCGGAACGGCATATTATGTAATACCATGTTTACAATATCAAGGAGTAAGTGGATGGCTAGAGTGCATTTATGCAAGTGCCATTACTTTTTTTGCAGTAGGCTATGGCGATCTTTTTCCTGCTACACTTGCAACGAAGATGGTTTCATTGGTAGAGGCGTTCTCTGGAGTGACAATGACAAGCTATTTCTTGGTGCTTCTTTCGAGAAAGGTCATTCGATAATGATTAATGTCATGGTGGAGTAAAATGAACGCTCTGTAATTTTGGCACCCGCCCAGGCTGCGATCAAGAACCCCCGCAAGTAATTGCGTGAGTGCTTGAAAAAGCACCAATAAAACAAACGAACCGCCCCGGTTTCCGTAACAGGAAGCCGGGGCGGTTTTTGCATTGTAACTTGCAGGGAAAAGCGGAAATAGTCGAAACATCCTTTTTTGTACGGAAGGACAAGCAAACTGTTCAACAGAATCGTTATAATAGACAGACAAAAGGGCATAAACGCCATCAAAGGAGAGTGCACAATGAAAAAAATATGGATGTTTCTGCTGGGCGCGGCATTTGCTGCCGAACTGTTTCTGGTTGTCTGCATGGCAAGCAGAAGTGCATCACCGCGTCAGGTAATGTACACTTTTAAGGATGATGTATGGGATGTGATCTACCGGCTGAACCGCAGATGGAATTTGTGAGAAAAGCACTTGGCTTTTTGGAGGATGGACAGATAAGCTGTCCATCTTTTTTTGTATACTGGAGTTGTGCAAAAGAGACAAAAATTTTTTTGTAATTCTGTAAAACGACAAAAATCACACAAAGAATTGCGACTGCTGTTGCACTGTGTTACAATGAGCAGAGAAGGAGAATGAACTGTGCGTAATAGTAGATTGGACCGTATACTCTATATCCAACAGGTGCTGGTACAGGGCGGTGTGCTGAACAAACAGCAAACGGCTGATCGCTTCGGTGTCAGTGAGAAAACCATCCAGCGTGACCTTGACACCCTGCGCAATCATTTTGCAGACAGCGAGCCGCGCCGGGAAATCTTATACAACTCCGCAAAGGGCGGCTATTTGCTGGATGACACGCTTTCACGCTTCCTCACCAGCAGCGAGATTCTGGCGGTATGCAAGATTTTGCTGGAAAGCCGTTCCATGGTCAAGGAGGAAATGTTCCCCATTCTGGACAAGCTGGTGCAGGTGTGCACCCCGCTGGATCGGTTGAATCAGGTCAAAGACCTCATCAGCAATGAGCGCTTCCATTACGTTGAGCCGCAGCACGGCCGGAAGTTCATCGAGAGCCTGTGGGAGATCGGCACGGCAGTAGAAAATCACAATGTTATGGAGATTACCTACTGCCGCACCCATGACGGCGAGACCCGTGTGCGCACCATTGAGCCGGTGGGCATCCTGTTCAGTGAGTATTATTTCTATCTGGCAGCGTTCATCGAGGGCATCGACAAGGACAAGCACTTCCGGAATCCGCAGGATAACTCCCCGACGATTTACCGCATCGACCGCATCCAGAACTATAAGACGCTCGACCGGCACTTTGCCCAGCGGTACACAGACCGCTTTCAGGAGGACGAGATGCGCAAGCGCATCCAGTTTATGTACGGCGGCGAGCTGCAGACCATTCGGTTCGAGTATACCGGGCCAAGTCTGGAATCGGTGCTTGACCGACTGCCCACTGCAAAGGTTTTGCAGGTGACGGAAAAGGGTTGGCTCATAGAGGCTGAGGTATTTGGCACAGGAATCCAGATGTGGATACGTAGTCAGGGCGACTATGTAAAAGTATTATAGAGACTAAAATGAAGAAAGAGTGAACTAGTATGTTTGGCTTATTCAAAAAGAAAAAGCAGCAAACAGAGGCGTTGATCGAAAAAGATGAGCACACCGGCAGCGATAATGGTGCAGCGGATATTGCAGCACGCACGGCTTCCAATCAGGCAACGCAGATTCAAATGCAGAAGGCTGCACAGACATTTGCAAAACCAAGCCAATACACCGGCAATCGAAATTTGTTTGACAGCGGTGCAGCTAAGCGAAATGCAAAAATGCAGGCATTTGCAAATGGACAAAAACCTATAGACCCATATACAGGTGCTGAATTGGAGCTGACCAAGAAAGCAGCCAAGGCTAAGTATGGCGCAGATTGGACAAAACACCTTGCAGAAACTGACCATGCGTTTTCTCTGGAAGAAATTTTTAATCAAACGCACAATGATCCATGGCTCAAGACCGAGAATGTCCGAAACGCTGCTAACAGTGAGGACAATCTTCGTGTCACGTCCAGAAGTTTCAATAACGCTAAGCGAAGCAGGACAAATAGAGAATTTGTAGAAAATGACGAGTATCTCAACAGAACTGGCGTTGAAATGACGGAGGAAGGAAAGAGGCGCGCCATTGAAGATGAAGAATACGCAAGGCAGTCTATTGGTAAGCAGCTTGGCAGTGACAGAATTGAAAATGTAGTCCGCACTGGTCACAATGCGGGTATGGCAGGCGCGGAGTATGCTGGTGTAACTGGACTAACCATGTCTGGCATCAACAACGTAACAGCACTTCTTAACGGCGAAAAATCGGCAGAGGAAGCCATTGCGGATACCGTTGCGCAGTCTGGAAAGGCTGCTGTGGACGGTTATGTGATGAGCAGCAGTTTGACTGTTCTGGGTCATCAGATGTCTAGCTCGTCTTCTAAATTTATCCGCAATTTGGCAGATGCAAATGTTCCGGGTAAGGTGGTCACGGCGGTCATGGTCACTGGTGACACACTGGCAAAGTGGGGCAGCGGTGAGATCACTACACAGGAGTGCATGATAGAGTTGGGTGATAAGGGTCTGAACATGGCAACCATGGGCTATTTTATGGCCATTGGACAAGCGGCGATTCCAATCCCCATTGTGGGTGGTGCCATTGGTGCTATGGTAGGCTCTACATTGACCAGCGGCTATTATCAGGAACTGATCCATATCCTGAAAGACCGCGAAGTAGAACATCAGGAGCGGATGCGTCTGATTGCTGAATCGGAGCAGGCGGCGGAAGAGACTCGACAGTTTAACGAGCAATTGCGGCAGTATCGTGATCAGTATTTTGCAGAGTGCCACGAATTTTTCGATACTACTCTTTCTACTATGCACTTTGCCTATGAGACCGGTGACGCAGATGGCGTAATTCACGCAGCTAACAAAATTACAGAAAAACTGGGCGGTAAGGTCCAGTACGAAACGGTGGATGAATTTGAAGATTTTTTGGATAGTGATGAGCCATTTGTGCTCTGAGGAGGAAATATGCCGCTTTTAACATTACTGGGCGGTGCAGCCGCTCTTGCAGCCGGTGTACTTGGTGTAGGCGGACATCTGGATGCGCAGGATAAGAACGAGGAGGCGGAAAAAACGCGGCAGATGGCGCAGAGTTATTATGATGCCGCAAAAGACCTGCTGGATCATACCCGTGAGGAAACCCAAGAAGCTCTTGTTAATCTGGGTACGACCAAGCAGACCGTGCTGGAAAACTCGATGGAGCGGTTTATCCGTAGCTTTGAAAAAACTAAAGAAATACAGATGGAACTTTCGGATGGCATTGATGAGCTGGAAAATTTCCGGTTCAGTTCAGATGATGCTATGGAAATCCAGAAACTGGACAGTGCTTATACCAGTGCAATTTCCACTGACGCTGTGGATACCGCCGCAGGTGCAGCACTTCTGTTAGCGGCGGGTGGATCGCTACCAGTTCTGGCAGAGGGCGCATCTTTAGCAGGTACCATGCTTTCAATCGGTGAGGTTGGCACAGCGGCCAGCATTGCTGGCAGTGCTGTTGGTGCTGCCTTTGCGCCGCTAGCGGCTGTGGCTGCTCCGGTTGTGTTGTTTACGGGCTTTACTGCCAGTATGAAGGCTGACGAAAATCTGGAGAAGGCACAGGTAATGATGTCGCAGGCAGAAGAGGCTGTGGACAAGATGGAAACATCGCGCATTCTGTGCGAGAGCATCACCGAAAAGGCAAAAATGTTTAATGGCCTAATTAACCAACTGAACGAAATGTTCGATGAATGTAGCCGCATGATGGAGCAGATGGTTGATCGGCGCGAATCTAAACGTCGGAAATACAAAAATAAGAAACTGCAAAGCAAAGACTTTACGAAGGATGAAAAGCGTCTGATGGCTGTTACTGGCGCACTTGCTAAAGCCATGAAAGCGGCCATCGATACTCCCATGCTGAAAAATGACGGCTCCAGTGGGCTAACAGAAGAAGCTGAAAGCGGGTTTGAAGATATGAAAGCTCAACTTCCTGCATTCAAAGAGAAAGTTAGCATTGTTGAGGCGGCAGAGCCAGAGGGTGGTTATGGCTCGCAGAAAGTATTACTTGAGGGGGAGGAAAAAGATCCGCTGTATCTCGTCAAAGATGCTTTGGGAAAGAGACGTACAAGGAGCGCAAAAAAACCTGCGTCTGGTACCCCTGCACAGTCGCAGGGGATAATACGCAAGGTACGAAACATCATACTCTGGATTTTCTGTGTGTGGATGGGACTGACTACAATTTTAATGATTGCGTATGGCGCACCAATCTGGGAGACGATATGCTATGTGGTATGGACGGTCGTTCTGTGTCCGAAAGTGGCTCCGGAACGGCCTGTCTGGAAGCGTATCCTTATGATGATCGGAGCGATGATTCTCTTTGTGTGTTTGGAAGAGTTTCTCTAAATTACAAAAACTGACTTGAACTTAAAAGTCTACTATACTTTCGGATTATTACAATCCCGGTCGATTGCACATACAATACAAGTATCACTTCACAAAACGGAGGGTACTTGTACTATGGTGGACTACGCCGACATCGGAAAACGCATCCGTGCCTGCCGCCTTGCAAAGGGCATGACGCAGGAGCAGCTGGCCAATGAGGTCGGCGTGGTGGTCACGCACATCAGCCATATCGAAACAGGAAACTCCGTGCCCAGCCTGAAAACGCTGATCGACATCATCAACGCACTGGACTGTTCGGCGGACGAGCTGCTGTGCATCGAAATCAAAAAAGCAAAGCCGGTGTTCGACAGCTGGATGACCGAACAGCTTGCGGATTGCTCTGCCGATGAGGCAAAGATCATCAAAGAAACGGTGGTCAACCTGAAAAAATCGCTCCGGAAGGTGTATGGAAAGTCCTCTAAATACAGATATGACTAAAACTTCAAAAAACGGAACGCTAGTTGGTAGGTGTTGAGCGCCTGAAAAAGCACCCATAAAGTAAACGAACCGCCTCGGTTTCCATAGCAGGAAGCCGGGGCGGTTTTTCTATGCAAAGCTATATAGAAAAATCCGAATGGAAGTTTGCCGGATGGACAATATTGGTGTCCAATCAACGCTTTACAATAAAAGCATCAAAATGATTCATTGGAATCATTCCGAACGGAAAAGGTTACGCATCCATTGAGATGGGAGGAAAAAACATGAAAGAGCTATTTGAAATCTATGATGGCAGTGCAGAAGCTAAAAAAGCCAAAGGAAAATCCAAAAATCTGAGCGGCTTTCATCCGCTGTTTACCGCATCTGCCCGCAGAAGCATCGCGCTGGATTCCTTAAAGATCTGGCTGCTGCTGGGGTTCGTTGTGGGCGTGGTGACAGGTGTTGCAACCGGTGCCGGAGCAGTGTCGGTCCTTTTGGGACTTCTGATCGCCGCAGTGATCTATTTTGGCTTCCGGGATGATGTCTATAAAAAAGTCTATGGCCCGGAGCATGACAGAGGCCAGCTGCCTTTGCCGGAAGGAATGAGCTGGGAAGAAGCCGTAGACCGCATCCGGCGCGGATTTGCCAACCCGGACGTTGAACAGGTTACGGATACTGCGGATGCCATGACCTTTTACAGCAAAAAGCATGGTACCTATCAGCTGAAAAACACAGCCGACGGCCTGAAAATGACCATCCTGACCAAACCATCCAAAAGCAGCAAAAAAGAATACTTATATGCGGTGTTCAGCAGCGTTTTGCTGTCGCAGGTGATCGCCATCCTGTACCCTGAAAAAATTTCTGCGGAGCAGGTGGAAGAAGAAAAGGCAGCAGTCCGGAAGCTGTTCGGCGCACACAAGATGCCTCTGGTCATTGAGCTGGCGATTACGGCGGCGTTTGTTGCGTTTGCGGTATATATGTTATATCCTGCGCTTTACTCAGACAATGCCCGATCCAAAGGAATTTCGGACGGATACTTGAGTACTTTCCCAGCAGGGGCAACGGTAGATGAAGTACTGGACGATTTTTTTGCAAACGGCAAGTGGGAAAACTATGAACAAGACGGAGTGACTTTTGTCCACTACAGCGGTGAGTGCGTCAGCACACAAACGGGAGAAAAAGTCATCGTTGGTATCTATTTCAAGTTGAATGATGATTCCTCTTTTGAAATTGACCGAATGACCTGGAACGGCGAAACGATGAACTTATTAAAGCAGAACGAAGTACTTTCTGAGATCGGTGATAGCTATTGCAAAGATCATGGTATTGCCAGCAGCAATGCGATTGATAATGCTCTAAACGATGTTCCCGGTGCTGTATCTGATCCGGAGAGCGTGACAGAAGAGCCTGTGGCTGCATCGGTGAACGAAGTCTATTCGGAAGGCAATGAAAGTGCCGCTTTGACAGAGGAGATTATGACGGCAGCTCGTGAATATTACGAGAATGATGTGCTGCCAGCGTCCGAGCGTACAAGATTCCAAAGCCTTGACAAAAATGAACTTGCCATTGCTTGGCAGGATGCGATGTATACGGATATATACGAATGCACCAGTCAGGCAGATTATGCACGGGCGTGGAATCGGTTCGTGAATTATATTTGTTTCTATGCGCATATTGATGGTGATACTGACAAGGTTTCGGGTTATTCGGACTATTATGATGTCTATATGAATGGGCCGGTTTATGCGGAAACGGACGATGAAGCGGAGCCTTATGTCGATGAAGTAGTGAAAATCGCAGCAAACAACGGTGCCCGAATACAGTTTTGATGTAAGTGCAAGACGTAAAAGTTCTTCTTGAAATTTGTCGGACGAACGCATTAAAAATTAATAAGATTAAATCCCGCTGGATTCCTGCTGCGGAGTCCAACGGGATTCTTTTTGCCCTAAACGAAGGATATGGTTTACTGACATTGGCTCATACAAAGTTCTGCATGGCTTCAAGGGTGTTGTCCAGCTCGATCTCCTTTGGCAGTTCCATTGGCAGGAGCGCAAGGACTTTGATTTTTTCTTCTTTCATTGTGTGCCTCCAAATAAAAACAGGACAATCCAAATGGATTGTCCTGTAAAAAGTGAAAGGGAGCATCCGAAGATACTCCCCAGTAGATAATTATTTTTTTCTTACCATGCAACGTTTTTTGAAGAATGCGATGCCATAACAGAGGATGTCATCATAGTCATCCCGGAAGTCCGCTGCATACATCCGGTCATTGATCTGCTGAATGGCAGTATCACAGGCATCCGGCAGAGCATCCAGAGTTCTGGCATACTTGGCTTCAAAAATTGCCACACGGCCATTGCGGATATCCTTTACAATAACATCGCTGCGTCCTTCGCCATGCTCTTTGTTGGATTCCACCACATAGCCAGCACCAGTAAAGATGCCTGCAAGGAAAGCGTGGTAAAAATCCTCCCGATAGTCATGGTAGCTGATGGTCATGCGCAGCAGCTTGGTCATTTCCTTTGTCAAAGCTTCGCTGTTTCCGCTCCAGACTGCATCAAACAACGGGCTGCGGTTCCATGCCTTTGCACTGTCATCAAACCATTTGCTTACAGTGGTTTCAAAAATTTCCCGAATCTCTGCATTGGGAATCATCAGCGCAGAGCAGCCATCCGGCAGCGAATCCGTCAGATCCTTATCCCGCACCTTGGTCAGATAGCCTGTCAGATACAGCACACTCCAAAGATTTTCCTCAGAGGAGTGCAGATAATCGTAGGTCAGGTTTTCTTCAATATGCTGAACAATAGAGCCGCCAGCCATCAGAGTTTCAAGCTTTGTGGTGATATTGTCGCCTGCATAGTCGATGAAAGAACGGATGATGGCGTTATCACTGGTGTTTTTCCAATAGCTTTTCGGCTTCTGTGCTACACCATACTGGAAATCTCGCAGATAACTGATTACGTCCCACGGACAATAAATGTCTGCATCGCCAAAATGATAACCGTCGTACCATGCCTTGATTTCAGCAGACTGCGATTCAAGACCAGCATCTTTCAGCATTTGATCTACATCTGTCTGTGTGAAACCAAAGGATTCGCTCAACCGGGGAGAAAGAATCGTGTCCGAAACAAAATTGTTCGTCCCGGTAAAAATGCTTTCTTTAGCAATTTTCAGACAGCCGGTAACAACAGCAAAGTCGAGGGAGATATTGTCTTTGAGCGTGGTGCTCATCATAGCCCGCATCACGTCCAGCATCTGCGAATAATATCCGTTGCTGCTGGCTTTTGCAATGGGAACATCATACTCATCCAGAATGACGACCGCCGACTTTTTGAAATGGATTTCCAGCATCCGGGTCAACAGCAAAAAGCAGCTTTTGGTTTCATCCATGGATGCAGTGCATCCCAGAATCCGCTTAAAGATGCCTTTGTCATCGTCGGAAATAGCAGCGTCATCCAGAAGAAACTGATAATCCTGAAATGCAAATGCCAGTTTCATGCACAGCATTCCATAGGCACTTTCAAAGGTCAGACCGTCCGTGTCCTTGAAAGAGAAAAATACCACAGGACACTGGTTCATCCATTTTTTGCAAAGTTCTGTGTTTTGGAAAATCGCCAATCCCTCAAACATCTGCTTGCTGTCTTTGGTGATGTCCAGAAAATTTGCGAGAGTGCTCATACCAAGTGATTTTCCGAAGCGGCGAGGGCGAGTAATTTGAGTTACTTCAACCGGCCCTTTATCAAGGAGGTCAACGATCAGATTTGTTTTGTCGATATAATAGTATCCGTTGTTGCGCATCTCGGCAAAATCCGAGATGCCAATCGGATATTTCAACTTTCTCATGTACTGCTCCCTTCTAAGAAAACTCACTATTGTAAATGTAACATAATGTGCAAATCCGCACAAGTACCAAGAATTATTGAAGCTGTTATTATGCTACGTTCAATCTGGTTGCCTTATAGCAGTCTGCGCACATTCCCTCATGGGTGGCTGCAAACTCTGCCGCCTGCATGATGGAGCCATCCTTCAGCTTGACCCTCTTGATGGGCTGGTTGCACCGGGCGCAGATAGGTATACGCTCCTGCACCGCCAAAACGGGCATCTGCCTTGAACTCGCGCATGAACAGCAGCACCCGGCTTCCTTTTTCCCGGTGATGGATGTAGCGCTGCCCGGTGGCAGAGTTTTCGGCGGTGGTGCTCTGGCTCTGCCAGTGGAACAGGCTTTCGTTGATGGAATAGTCCTTGTACATGGTGGTGGGGGAGTAATCCTTATCCGCTTTGTTCAGGGTCACAAAGAATACGTCCAGCTGCTTTTCCGGCAGCCACTTCACGCCCTCGCGGACAGTGGCAGGCTTCAAAAAGTCCAGTGCTACCAGCAGCTGGTCGCGGGTATAGGTGCAGTGCAGGTCCAGCGGGCAGTCAAAGCCCACATCCACCGGTTCGTCAATAAAATCAATGCGGTCATATTGATACTGCAAAAGTGCCTGCAGCTCCCCCCAGCAAAACGGGACTGTCTGAGAGAGCATACAGGTTATCGAGAACTTCCTCATCCTCCCAGCTTTCTGCGGTCTTGCCCCAGAGGGTCATATAAAACATTTGCAGCATCCGCTGCTCTATCGGCGGCAGGGCTGCAAAGTCGGTGTTATCCAATTTCGGCAGAAGCTCTAGCAAAAACCGTATCCACCTGCGGGAATCAATGACCGCAAAGCGTGCAAGGGCTTTGGTCATGGTCTCTTCCAAAGGCTCTGCAAAATCGGATGCCGCCCCGGCGCGGACGCACAGCCTGCTGAAGCAGACCTTTTTGCTGTAAATCGCACGCGGGTCAAGATGATAGTAGTCGAGGAAGTTCCCAAGTGTCAGGGACAGACCAGTATCCTCTGTGAAGGCAGCCGCCCGCGCCACAAGCCCGGAGGTGCGGCCATAGGAGGCGCTGATATTATCCAGCACATACTTTGCGGCAATTTTTTCCAGCTGAATATAGCAGCCTTTGGGTGCAGAGACAAAGCCCTCTTTGAGCTCCCGGCTGACGCTGCGGGTGGTGTTGGAGAGCAGTGCTGCGAATTTCTCCTCGAAATTATACTTTTTGTTGGCCTGTCCGATGAAATCCAGAACGGTCAGGCAATCCTTGTTTTCTGCCAGACGTAAGCCGCGCCCCAACTGCTGCAAAAACACGGTCAGCGACTCGGTAGGACGCAGGAACAGCACCGTGTTCACCTCGGGGATATCCACGCCCTCGTTGTAAATGTCCACCACAAAGAGAAAACGGAGTTTCCCGGAAACCAGCCGCTGCTTTGCAGCGTTGCGCTCCTCGTCAGGAGAATCGCCGGTCAGTGCCATAGATGGAATGCCGTGGGTATTAAAGTAGCGCGCCATAAATTGGGCATGGGCGATGGAAACGCAGAAGCCCAGACCCTTCACTTCGTCGATATCGGTGACATATTTCAGGATGGAGTTCACCACAAGGTCAGCGCGGCGCTCCGCCACCATGCCGCTGAGGGTGTACAGGTTAGATAACTCGTTTTTATCGTAGCCGCCGGTACGCCATTTCAGGCTGCTCAGATCTGCGGCGTCGGTGACGCCGAAATATTGGAAGGGACAGAGCAGTTTCCGGTCGATGGCCTCCGGCAGACGGATCTCGGCGGCAATGCGCCCGCCGAAATAGTCCAGAACGCTTTTGCCGTCCATACGTTCCGGGGTAGCAGTCAGCCCCAGAAGGACCTTCGGTTGATAATATTCCAGCAGCTTCTGAGAAGAATATTCAATGATCGAGAATAAACCGCATCTGATTGAAAAAGAAGTTTTTGTTCTCAGAAAATATACTGTATCTGCATGGCTTTCGGTTGGTTGCAGGAGTAAAATAAAAGTGATTTATTATAGATTGTCAGAACCTCTAAAAGGTGATAAGGGTTAAAATAACAGGCGACCATCATGGAGCCAAAAGCAACCGGTGTCAACAGCCGTGCAGAGGAGCTGTTTGTACAGCTTTTCTGTGAGGCTTTTGGCCCAGAAAAGACCGAAAATTTGCAGGTCCAGTACCCCTGCGTGGACATCTATGGACGGCATCGCTATATCGACTTTGCGTTGGAATCTCCTGAGTCCAAAATCGCAATCGAAATTGACGGCGAGACCTACCACAACCCCAGCAAGGTGTCCGAAAACAAATATGCTGATGACCTCCTGAAACAGAAGTTCAGCGGCAAGCAAAAAAGCTCTTGACCTCTATATTAAAGGCCAAGAGCTTTTTGCAAAGATGATGCTGTAAAGAAGTAAAACAGTGAAAGCAAGAAGAACAGGTGTTCAATTACTTTGCACTTTTTGCATGCGTTGCGCTAACCAGTGATTGAGAAGGCGTTAATGGAGCAAGCCATACTTTGCCAGTTCCCTTATAAACATTTACCAGACCCTCACCGGATGCGGCAGAACCAAGCAAGGTTTTTCCGGAACGTTCAACCGTAAAGCTGAGACTGCCGGACCAGCAAATCGCAAAGCTGCCATCAATTTTTAAAACGTCGTCTTGAAGGTCGATTTCTACGATTTCCGAACGGGGAACATTGCTTTCCAGTACACATACACCATTGCCAGCAAGCCGTAGATTGAAGAGTCCTTCATTTCCGAGTGCTGCAGAAGAAAGCGAGGAGCGTGCCTGAATCTCGTACTTGACAGTGGATTCACAGGCCAGGAACATGCCGTCTTCCATTACAAGACCGCCTGTCCAGTCACCGACATTTTCGGTCAGAAGATATTTATAGGTGGGTTCGGTCACGAGCACACCCGTTCCGACGTACTCCGGCTTGATTGCGCTTTCTTTTGTGACGGAACTTTTTACCATTTTGCCTAAGAAGTCACCAACACCCTTCAACCCGGTGGTTGCTTGCACGTTGCCAACAATGTACTGCATTGCGCCCGCTTGGAGAACAAGCCCAACTTTTCCGTTGAGATTGGCAATGGCCTGTTTCCGTTTGACATTCATCTGGCTCATATAGTATTCTTCCATTGCATTGCAAGGCGCTACGGAGAAATCGACATTGTGCTCAACAATGGAAAAGATACCCTTCTGTTCGGTGACGATGTGACTTGTCTGATTTGCCAGATTGTTGATTTTAAACATAAGCAAATACCCCATTCAAAGCAGATTTCGCATTTTTGTATGCAAGATTTGGTGTCCGTAAAAATGCTTAGATAAGTAGTCACAGTACAACTGAATAACTCCTTAAAATTCAGTGTATCATACGTCAACTGAAAATACTATCATCAAACCACACAAAACATTTGAGACTTTTTTGGCGAGGGGAGAGTATAGGAGTTGAAAGTTTGGCCAGTGAGAATATAAAAAAACAGGTTACTGATGCAAGTCGAAAAACTGCCGTTTGTAGCAGATCTGTAGCAAATCGAGCCTATTTAACGAATCAACGTTCTAAAAATCGAAAAGTCATCATGCATCACACGCAGGGGTCTGGGGTTCGGGTACGTTTTTGTTTACGGAGGTTTGCGTTTACGCAACGGAGCGGTAAACGATCAAAGGCAGGGCATCATCACGGCGATGGTATCCTGCCTTTTTGCTTTGCAGAAGGAAGCTTTCGTTGTGCGGGCCTGACCGCTTCCTGCAAGACAGGCGTCTAAAAACAGCCTTGTTTCAAACAAGGTTTTCCATTGCATTTCACGGAAAAGTGTGTTTCAATAAAAAGAGTGATACGGCAATCAGACGCAGAGAGAAGGTGGGGGCAGGATGTTCAGGATCGCGATCGTGGAGGATCAGGATGAAACACGGGAATGCCTGAACCGGTTCGTCCGGCAATATGCCGAGGAGCAGGGAGTACAGGTGGAGATCAGCCTTATTGCAGACGGTTCTGAGATCGCAGAGCACTATACGCCGGGGTTCGACATCATTTTTATGGATGTGGAGATGCCCAGGCTGGACGGCTTTGGCGCTGCCGAAGCCATCCGGGCAGTGGATGCGGAGGTGGTGCTGGTCTTTGTGACCAACATGGCGCAGTATGCCATCCGAGGGTACGAGGTGGACGCACTGGATTATGTGCTGAAGCCGGTGAATTATTATCAGTTCTGCACAAAGCTCTCCCGCGCCATTCAGCGGGTACAGCGGCGCAGAGGCGGGCAGGTGGTGTTGCAGCTGGCGGGCGGCGGCATCCAGCTGCTGGACACGGCGGATATCTATTATCTGGAGACCCACAGCCGGATGCTGTACTACCACACCTCTAAGGGGGAGTTTGCGGTGCGCGCCAGCCTGCAAAGCGCTGAAAAGCAGCTTGCAGAGTACCATTTTGTCCGCTGCAACCAGTGCTATCTGGTTAACTTGGCCTACGTCAAGGGCATTGAAAGCGACTTTGCCCTTGTGAAAGACGACCGGCTGGAGATCAGCCGGCGGCAGCGCACGGCCTTTCTTACTGCGGTGGCGTCCTACATGGGAGGTGTGCTGTGACCACATCCCTGCTGAACAGCCTGCTCCGGGCGCTGCTGCGCTGGGGTGCAGCACTGGTCTTTTGTCTGCCCTTGCGGCATCGCTCCCATTTCTGGGCGCGCGCCTGCGGGATGCTGTTTCCGCTGCTTTTGCTGGCGCAGCTGCTGGACCCGCTGGCGCAGTCCACAACACTGTGGCAGCAGCAACTTCTGCTGCTGGTGCTTTATGTTTCCTTTTTTGCGCTGCTGGGTGGGATGATCTACCTGTGCACGGATATCAATAAAAAAGGGGCCATGTACTGTGCGGTGTGGAGTTTGCTCATCGCGCAGTGCGCCTACGAGGGCTGGTGCTTTCTAGAGCTGCAATTTGCCCGGTATGGACACCCGCTGAACATGGCTTCCCCTTGGGCGGTTCTGGTACAATTGCTGTCCGGGGCGGTATTCTTTGCGGCAGTGTACATCCTGCTGGCACGGCAGCTGCCTTATAAAGGAGAGTATCATATCGGTCCCCGGCAGCTATTCAGCGCATTTTTTATCGGCATCCTGTTTATGGTGCAGGCAGCGGTGCTGGACAATTTCCGCGCGGAACAGTTTCCGCGGAGCGTTATAGCCACCATTCTGATCGGGCAGTTCTATTTTATCACCCTGCTGTATTTTCAAAGTGAGCTGTTCAAGAAATCTGCCATGGAAAAAGAGATGAATGCCCTGAACCTGCTGTACGAGCGCCAGCGCCAGCAGTATCAGGTCGCCCGGCAGAATGTGCAGATCATCAATAAGCGCGGCCATGAACTGAAGGTGCAGATCGCCAATCTCCGCAAGCTGTCGCCTGAAGCGGTGCCGCAGGAACGCATCGAGGAGGCCGAGCGCGCAGCCCGCCTTTATGATGCGAACCGCAACACCGGCAACGAGGTGCTGGATGTGGTGCTGACCGAGAAGAGCCTGCTGTGCGAGTCCCGGGGGATCCAACTGAATGCCGTGGCAAACGGCAGTTGTCTTGGCTTTATCGAGGCAGGGGATCTGTACGCGCTGTTTGCCAATGCGCTGGACCATGCCGTGGAAAGCGCAGTGCAGACCGCCCGCCCGGAGTGCCGGGTCATCGACCTGCTGGTCTGTGTGCGGCAGGGCTTTGTGGTGGTGAATATCATCAGTCCGCTGCGCCCGCCGGAAAAGCAGGCAAACCGTTCTGCACAGTATGAGCTGAAGGTGATCCGGCGTATCGTACAGAAATATAAAGGCACGCTGACTTTGGAAGAGCAGGGCGAATTCTTTGCGGAAAAGATCATCTTTCCGCTGCAAAAATAAGTTAAGGAAACGGCAGCCGCCGCAGAATTTCCGAAAACGGAAGTCCTGCGGCGGCTTTCTTTTTGTAGGTTGTTGGATACATCTGTTTGTGAAAAATATACAAATATGTCGGTTCACATTTGGGAGCCGAAAACCGAATGCGCACGCAAAACGACCGATTTTCGCGGGCATCTTGCGAAATGCGGTTGCTTTGATAAAATAACAACGAAAGAAAAATGTACGGAAAAATTACCGGAGCACAGCAAAAAAACAGGAGGAATCGGATGCGTAGTATTGCAAAGCTTATGAAGGACTGGCAGTTCACCGGCCCGGACGGCGTGACCGCTGCCGTAGCACTGCCCCATACTTGGAACGCCGTGGACGGACAGGACGGCGGTAACGATTACTGGCGGGGCACCTGCATCTACCGCACCAGCTTTGCAGCACCGGCCTTTGACCCGGCACAGCAGCAGGTCTGGCTGCAGTTTGAGGGCGTCAATTCCAGCGCTGCCGTGCTGCTGAACGGTCAGCAGCTCTGCACCCATGACGGCGGCTACTCCACCTTCCGGGCAGAGATCACGGAGCTGCTGCAGGCAGAAAACCAGCTCACGGTGCGGGTGGACAACAGCGTCAACGACCGCGTTTATCCTCAGAAAGCAGACTTTACCTTCTACGGCGGCATCTACCGGGATGTGAGCCTGCTGGTGGTGAACAAAAACCACATTGCACTGGGTCACTTTGGCGACACCGGCGTGAAAATCACCCCCGATCTGAAAGAGGGCAGCGCCGACATTCAGGTGGAAACACTGGTGGAAGGCGAGGGCACGGTTGTGGTGGAACTGCTGGATGCCGAGGGCAACTCGGTTGCCCGGAGTGAAGGCGCAAAGGCTTCCCTCCATCTGGATGCTCCCCACCTGTGGAACGGCGTGAAGGACCCCTACCTGTACACCTGTATCGTCCGTTTGATGCAGGACGGCAAGCCGGTGGACGAAGTGACCACCCGGGTGGGCCTGCGCAGCTTCTCGGTGGATGCAAAAAAAGGCTTTTTCCTCAACGGTAAACCCTACCCTCTCCACGGTGTTTCCCGCCATCAGGACCGCAAGGGTCTGGGCAATGCCATCACCCGGGAGATGCACGACGAGGACATGGCGCTGATCCGGGAGCTGGGCGCAAACACCGTCCGTCTGGCACACTACCAGCACGACCAGTATTTCTACGACCTGTGCGACAAGTACGGCATGGTGGTCTGGGCAGAGATCCCCTATATCTCCGAGCATCTGCCTAACGGCCGGGAAAATACCATCAGCCAGATGAAAGAGCTGATCCACCAGAACTACAACCACCCCTCCATCGTCTGCTGGGGTGTGTCCAACGAGATCACCATCTCCACCAAGGACAAGGCGGATATGCTGGATAACCATCGGGTGCTCAACGAGCTGTGCCACAAGATGGACCCCACCCGCCTGACCACCTTGGCCTGCTACGCCATGTGCGGCCCCTTCAACCCGGTGGCGCACATCACCGATCTGGTCAGCTGGAACCTGTATCTGGGCTGGTATGTGCCGGGGCTGTTTTTGAATGACCTGTGGATGGGCTTTTTCCATCTGGTATACCCCAACCGTCCGCTGGGCTTTTCCGAGTACGGTGCCGAGGGTATGCCCAATCTCCACAGTGCCCACCCCCGCCGGGGCGACCACACCGAGGAGTATCAGGCCAAGTACCACGAGTACATGCTGAAGTGCTTTGACCGCCACCCGTGGCTGTGGGCGACCCACGTCTGGAATATGTTCGACTTTGCAGCAGACGCCCGGGATCAGGGCGGCGAGCCGGGCATGAACCACAAGGGTTTGGTCACCTTTGACCGAAAGACCAAAAAGGACAGCTTTTACCTCTATAAAGCGTGGTGGAGCGAGGAGAACTTCGTTCATATCTGCTCCAAGCGGTTCACCGACCGCACCGAGAAGGAGATCGAGGTCAAGGTCTACTCCAACCAGAAATCCGTTACCCTGTATGCGGACGGCAAAAAGCTGGCAGAGCAGACCGGGGAGCATATCTTTAAGTTCCGCGTGCCGCTGCACGGAAAGGTGGAGCTGAAAGCCGTTGCAGGCGACTGCATCGACACCGCCTGCTTCCGCAGCGTGGCGGCCCCGAACCCCAGCTACAAGCTGGTAAAAACCAAGTCGAAGAGTGCGAACTGGGTCTGAGTACCGGTCCACACCTTGGAATAAATTGCCGCACTTTGGAAAATGGCTGCGCCACAGCGGCCATAAAAAAGCCTGCGGCGATCGCTGACACACACAAGAAAAGGAGAACAACATGAAGAAGGGCAAGAAGAAAGGCTCTGGCGTTGTACTGTGGAGCATCCTTACGGTGCTTTTTACGGTACTATTCGCCGGTGCCTGCATCGGTTCCAATCTGGCATTTGCCAGTGCACAGGCCGTGAACATTGCACTGAAGACCCCCACCCACAAGACCGTGGGCAAGGACGACAGTGCCGTGTATTACGAGAGTGATTTCAGCAGTGTGGAAGAGCTGGAAGCACACGATAAGGAAATTGCAGAGCAGCTTACCGGTGAGGGTGCTGTGCTGCTGAAGAACGATAACAACACCCTGCCTCTGGCTGCGGGCAGCAAGGTGTCTACGCTCAGCCATTCCAGCGTGGACGTTGTGACCTGCGGTACCGGCTCTGCCGATATCGACACCTCCAAGGCTCCCACCTGGAAGCAGGCTCTGGAGGATGTGGGCTTTGACGTGAACCCGGTGCTGTGGGACTTCTACACCAACGGTGCAGGCAAGGACTATGTCCGCTCTCCCAGCAAGGGTACCAGTTTGGGTGACCGCTCTGCATGGCACATCAACGAAGTGCCTGTCTCCCTGTACAGCACGAACGTCAAGGCTGCGGATGCGGCAGCCGGTGCAAACATCGCCGATGTGCGCTCCAGCTTTGCCTCCTACGGCGATGCCGCCATCGTAATGCTCTCCCGTGTGGCCGGTGAGGGTGCTGATCTGGAGTACGGCGATTTTGTGGATGGCACCAATGTGCTGTCCCTGACCAACGAAGAAAAGGATATGCTGAAGATGGCCAAGGAGGAGTTTGCACGCACCATCGTGCTGATCAACTCCACCAACGCCATGGAGTGCGATTTCCTCAATGATCCCGAGTACGGCGTGGACGCCGCTCTGTGGATCGGCTACACCGGCTCTTACGGCCTGAATGCCGTGGCAGATATTCTGGCCGGCAATGTGAACCCCAGCGGCCATCTGGTGGACACCTACTGCTACGACAACACCACCGCACCCGGTCTGGTGGACTACTATGCAAACCAGTACACCAACTATGACGAGAAGGATACCAGCAAGTGGTATTCTGTTGCAAACGGCGGTCTGGACGGCAACGGTTACTACACCACCTATCAGGAAGGCATCTATGTGGGCTACCGTTACTACGAGACCCGCTACGAGGATGTGGTCATGGGCACCCAGAACGTGGGCGAGTACGACTACGCCTCCACCGTGGCCTATCCCTTTGGCTACGGCATGAGCTACACCACCTTTGACTGGTCCAACTTCCAGTCCTCCTACGATGCCGCTACCGACAGCTTCAACATCAGCGTGGATGTGAAGAACACCGGCTCTGTGGCAGGTAAGGAAGTGGTGCAGGCTTACTTCCAGTCCCCCTATACCGAGTACGATAAGGCAAACGGCATCGAGAAGGCTTCTGTGGAGCTGTGCGGCTTTGGCAAGACCCAGCTGCTGGCCCCCGGCGAAAGCGAGACTGTTACCATCAACGTGCCCCGCAGTGAGCTGGCCTGCTACGACGAGAATGTGGCACAGACCTATATTCTGGAGGCCGGTGATTACTACCTGACCGCCGCACACAATGCCCACGATGCTGTGAACAATGTTCTGGCTGCCAAGGGCTACACCACTGCCAACGGCATGACCGCCAACGGCGATGCCGCTTTCACTTACACCTACACCAACGGTGTGACCGATACCGAGACCTACTCCATCTCTGCTGTGACCGGCGAGAAGATCACCAACCAGCTGGATTCTGCCGACATGACCTACTACGGTTATGACGAGATGAATATGCTCACCCGTGCCAACTGGACCGGCACCTGGCCGGAGAAGATCGCCATTGAGGCCAACGATGCCTTGCTGGTGGATATCAACCCGTATCAGAGCTACAAGGGCATTGATGGCTCTACCACCGAGATGCCCACTATGGGTGCCGACAACGGCATGACGCTGGGCATGATGATCGGCAAGGATTACGATGATCCGGATTGGGACAAGCTGCTGGATCAGGTCACCTATGAGGAAATGGCCGAACTGGTGGGCAAGGGATATCACAACACCGCTATGGTGCAGAGCGTTTCCAAGCCTGCCACTACCGATGATAACGGCCCGCAGGGCTTTACCCAGACCCTGACCGGTGTAGCCACCTGTCATGCTGCTTACAGCGACGAAAACATCATGGCCGCCACCTTCAATGTGGACCTGATGAAGGAAGTGGGCATCTGCATCGGCAACGATATGCTGGATCTGGGCGCTTCCGGCCTGTACGGCCCTGCTATGAACATCCACCGCACTGCTTACTCCGGCCGCAACTTTGAGTATTACTCCGAGGATCCGTTCCTCTCCGGCAAGATTGCAGCCGCCGAGGTGGAGGGCATCCAGTCCAAGGGCGTGTATGTCTACATCAAGCACTTTGCCCTGAACGATACGGAATCCAAGTGCCGCTGCATTGCAACCTTCACCAGCGAGCAGGCCATCCGCGAAGTCTACCTGAAGAGCTTTGAGACCGCTGTCACTGAGGGCGGTGCCAAATGCGTCATGAACGCATTCGCCCGCATCGGAGGCATCTGGTCCGGCGCACACAAGGGCCTGCAGACCAACATCCTGCGCGGCGAGTGGGGTCTGACCGGCTTTAACCTGACCGACTTCTCTGGCAATGCCGCCTTTGCAAACTACGGCATCACCATGAAGAGCTTCGACGTGGCACAGGGTCTGCTGGCAGGCACCGACAGCTGGGATTCCAGTGCACAGCAGTGGACCAGCGAACTGATCAAGACCTATCAGGGTGACCCCGATATCACCCAGGCCATGCGGGAGGCTACCCACCGTATTCTGTACACTGTGGCCAACTCCAATGCCATGAATGGCTTTACCGCAGATACCAAGATCGTGGGGGTGACCCCGTGGTGGAAGACTGCTCTGATCTGCGTTGATGTGGTGCTGGGCATTCTGGTGGCTGTCAGCATCTTTATGCTGGTCAAGCGCATCAAGGCACGCAAGGCCGCAAAGGCTCTGACTGCCCCGGCGGAAGATCAGGAATAATCAACCCTCCGAAAAATCAGACTTTCGCAAGCGGCAGCCTGCCCCGAAGGCGGGGTGGGCTGCCCTTCTTTTTTTCAAAAGGAGAGACCGCAATGGGCGAACAAAAAACAACGGCGTCGAGTGTGAACCGCGCCAAAACCTACCAGCTGGTGCTGTTTCCGCTGAACAACGGCGCAACGAACGTGTACTATGTGCTGGTGCTTTCCTACATCGCCACTTTCGGCAGCAAGGTGCTGGCGCTGAGTATGCTGTTTGCTTCGGTGATGGTCACCGGTATGCGTCTGTTTGACGCTATCACCGACCCCATCATCGGTGCCCTCATGGACCGCACCAACGGCAAGTTCGGCAAGTTTCGGCCTTTTATGGTCATCGGCAACCTCATCATGGCGGCCAGTGTACTGGCGCTGTACTGTCTCACCCCGCTCATCCCCGCCAGTGCCATAGGGCTGCGCTACGCCGCCTTTGTGGGACTGTACGCCGTGTGGGTCATCGGCTACACCTTCCAGACCAGCTGCACCCGCTCCGGCCAGACCGTTTTGACCAATGATCCCAAGCAGCGTCCGCTGTTCACCATCTTCAATACCGTGGGCAGCCTGCTGGGCATGGGTGCTATGCAGTTCTTTGCCCCCATCCTTGCCAAGAACTATGAGGGCGGCTACGCTTCTGCCGGGTTCTTCCGCACGCTGGCGCCCGTGGGCATCGTCATCTCCATTCTGCTCACCCTGCTGGCCGTTATCGGCATCTGGGAAAAGGATCAGCCTAAGTACTTCGGCGTCAGCGGCAGCAAGGCCGAGAAGGTCAAGCTGCGCGAGTACCTCCAGATCATCAAAAACAATAACCCCATGCAGCGACTGATGGTGGCCGGTGCAGGCTGCAAGCTGGCACTTTCCATCGCCACCAACACCACCGTGCTGTGTATGCTGTACGGCTGCATGATGGGCAACTACGACGGCCTGTACCTGCCCATGATGGTGCTGGGCTATGTGTGCAGCGTGCCCTTCTTCCTGCTCACCGTCCGCACCAGCCAGAAGGAGGGTCAGAAGGCCAGCCTGATGAAGTACGTCACCGTGGCACTGGTGTGCTATGTGGGCGTGCTTGTGCTGCTGCTGCTCTGGGGCCGCGGCGATGCCTTTACCCTGTCCATTCTGGGGGAGAACGGCCTGTCCCTGAACCTGTACACCATCCTGTTCATCGCCTTCTTTGGCATCGGCTACGGCGCGTACTACGCCACCGCCGATATGCCCATCCCCATGGTTGCCGACTGCTCCGACTACGAGACCTACCGCAGCGGCAACTATATCCCCGGCATCATGGGCACCCTGTTCAGTTTGGTGGACAAGCTGGTGTCCAGCCTGTCCGCTACCGTTGTGGGTATTGCGGTCAGCTTTGTGGGTCTGCAGAGCCTGCCCACTCAGTATGACCCCTACACCCCGGGCATGAACTGGGTGGTCATCGTGTTGTTCTGCATCATCCCCATGGTGGCTTGGGCGGCTACCCTCATCGCCATGAAGGGCTACACCCTGACCGGTGCCAAGATGAAGGAAATTCAGGCTGTCAACGCCTGCCGCCGCGACGCAGTGGCCAAGGGCATGAAGCTGGAAGATGCCATGGACAAGTGGCAGACCATAGAGCAGCTGCCGACGGAATACCGGAGCTGAGACGCTACCTGCAATAAACAAAACAGGGGCTGCTGCACAGGGAAGAAACCTTGTGCAGCAGCCCCTTATTGATTGTATAAGATCAGTCCTTCTTCTCTGCGGTGCGGGCAAAGAAGTTGGCAAGGACAGCACCGGAAATGTTATGCCACACCGAGAACACAGCGCCGGGGATAGTTGCCAGCGGATACTGTGCAAAGTGAGCAGCGGCCAGCGAGGTGGCCAGACCGGAGTTCTGCATGCCGACCTCGATGGAGATCGCGCGGCACTTGGTGGTATCCAGCTTCAGCAGCTTGCCCACGCCAAAACCGGTGAGGTAGCCCAGCAGGTTGTGCAGGATGACCACGGCAAGGATCAGCAGGCCGCTGGTCATGATCTTGGCGGAGTTTGCAGAAACAACGGCGCAGATGATGAGCACGATGGCGGCGGTGGAGACCAGCGGCAGCACGCGGACAGCATTCTGAGTGAAGGCGTGGAAGAAGTGGTTGACCACAAAGCCCAGTGCGATGGGCACCAGCACTACTTTGACGATGGACAGGAACATATTTACAGGGTTCACATCCACGCGCTGACCGGCATACAGCAGGGTCAGCAGGGGAGTCAGGAAGGGTGCCAGCACGGTGGAAACGGCAGTCATACCGACGGACAGTGCAACGTCACCCTTGGACAGATAGGTCATCACGTTAGAGGAGGTGCCGCCGGGGCAGGTACCCACAAGGATGACACCGATAGCCAGCTCGGTGGGCAGGTGGAACAGCTGCGTCAGCGCCCATGCAAGGAAGGGCATCAGGGTGAACTGCGCAATGCAGCCAATGATCACGTCTTTCGGGCGGCTGAACACCACCTTGAAGTCCTCCGGCTTCAGGGTAAGACCCATGCCGAACATGACGATGCCCAGCAAGGTGTTGACCCATGCGGTCTTTACCACGCTGAAGGTGCCGGGGAACAGCAGCGCCAGCGCCGCCACCACAATGACGATGGCGGCCATGTACTTGCCCACAAAGTCGCTTACTTTTTCCAATGTTTTCATGATAAACTCTCCTTTTTCCTGAACAATATTCTTTGCGGATGTAAAGGCAATGAAACATCCGGGAAATGGCTTTCCCGCAAACAAAAACGCCTTTGCCCCTTACGGTTCGTAAGAGACAAAGGCGTATAAACTCCTCTGCGGTACCACTCTTATTGCCGGTGCAAAGCCCGGCCCCTCAGTGCGCATCCAACAATGCGCGGCCCGTGATAACGGGGGCCTGCCGTTCCCGCTTACTGGGGCGTAGACACCGCCCATTCAGCCGGAAAGCTCGGAGAGGATCTTCCCGCGGACGCCCTGTACTGCCTTGCACCAGCCGGCAGCTCTCTGTAACATTCTTTCCGGGTACTCTTTCTCGTCATAGCCGAATATTTCACTGCCACGGAGTATACTCCCCCCGGGGACTGAAGTCAAGGGATATGACCCGTCTGTTTTTTCATCTGGTTCATATCATGAGTGAAAGCAGTTCAGGCAAGGCCTGTCCGGCTGGCTTTGCCGGGCATGGCTCCTGCAAAAAAGGTGAAGTGACCGTGGGTCACTTCACCTTTTTTGTTTGCGGTAAACCGTGCTTTTATGGCGCACCGGTGCGCCCGATGGAGCAGACTGTGCCGCCCATACCGAGGGTCGTTTTGATGCCGACCCCGCCGTAGGGCGCGAAAGAAAGCAACGCGTTCCAAAGCTCCAGAAGCGGCGGCGCAAGATGCGCTTCGACCGTTACGCTGCCCTGAAAGGACGGAATGCGCGTTTCCTTCAACGGATAACGTGTGGTGCGCAGGTTGTAGTCCACGATATGCAGCCCCTGCTGCAAAGCCAGTAGCGCATCATCATCCGTAAGGGCGTATTCCGGGAAAGCGGCGTTCCAATGCGCGGTCAGGCTTTGCAAAAGCAGCGTTTCCTGCGGAAAAATAGCATAGCGGCCGGACTGCTTGAAGGCGCAGGGCGACAGAAAAACAAGCTTTGCGCGGCTTTCACCGTAGGAACGACCAAAGCGGATCAGCTCGGCGGCGGAGACTGCCGGGGAAACACGGACTTCTGTGACCGGCAGGGGCGATTCGTGCAGCGGGATCTCCTTTACGGACGTCAGAAGGGGAGAGACGCTCTGCCGGACGGTTTCGTTCAGCAGATTGACCGTCCAGATCAGCGCCTGCTTTTCCGGCGAAAAATGCAGGAAATGCGCAATGGGGTGCTCCCCTTGCAGATGCAGGGCATCGCCAACGTCTGCCGGAAGCTGTGCCATCAGCCAGCCATACAGGCGGTAGGCCCATGCCTGCGGGACGCGTACCCCCGTGGGCGGGGCTAAAACAAGCTGAAACTGCTGGATCATAGGATACTCACCTCGCAATACCCATAGGGATAGAACTGGCCGCGAAAGCGGGCGTATTTCATGGTGTGCGGGGAGATGCCATACGGCTTCACGTCATCCTGATGCTTGTGGTTGGAGAACATTTGCGTCATCTGTTCTGCCGTCCAGCGCAGCCCCTTTTCTTCGCCCAGATAGGGGTACGCCAGCGACTTGGCAAAAAAGCCGGAGCCGCCGCCAAGGATCAGGTGCGGCTGCTGCGGCAGGTTGACGGCACCGCTTGGCGCTTTGAAGCGCGCGCGGTATGTCTGCTTGTAATAAGTGTCAAACTGCTGGATGGCATCTATAAGGGACTCTTTGGTGATACGCCCCTTCAGCACCGATTGATCCAGCGTCAGCTTAAAACGAACCGCAGCGCCGGGAATCGCGCATTCCCGGAACAGGGGAATGCCTTTCTTGCTGTTCTTTGGAAAGGAACCGTCCGGAAGTACATCGAATTTTCCGCAAAGAGCCATCCGCTCATTCGGGATGGGCTTACTGTCGGAGACCTGAACCCCCCGGAATAGACTGTTGACCGCATCGGAAGCGATGCTGCCGTCCTTCTGTAGGCGCAGATGCAGCTGATTGACGTATTGTTCCTCCGGGAATGCGGCGTTATCGTCTGACGCAAGGCTGTGCCCAGTGCTCTGATCGGCCCGAACGGCCTGCAAGAGCCATACGGTGCGCAGTGCACCCTTTAGGCTGCTGCCGGGAATGTACGCCCTGTCATGGGCATCCCGCTGGAAGGTGTAGAGATTTTTCGGCGGATTTGTAACGGCATCTCCCGCCTCGATCGTATAGCGGGTCAGCGCGTTCAGATCCGCATCAGAAACGCCGCAGTCCTCGGTCAGAAAATCCCGGAGATTGGACTGATTGCAGAGCATGAACTGGATGTACCGGTCGATCAGCCCGCGATCTGTCAGAAAGGTGAAAAATTTCTGTTCGTCCAGCAAGGAGGCTCTTCCGTTGCGGGTGCAATACAGGTACTCTGCTTTCGTGTACATGCGGCCGTCACCGATGAACAGGGGCGACCGCACGGTCAGAGTAAGATCAAAGATCTGCAGATGATCCTGCTGGATCATAATGTCACCCCCATCAAGATCGGTTTGGAATAACGGTATGCCGGGTGCGTGTCGGTCAGGCTGACATCGTACAGCGCCCCCTGATAGGGGTGCTGCAGCACAGAGCCGGCGGCAAGGGCATACTGCGTTTTTTTCTTCAGCGGCGTTTCCACGCAGTCCGAGGCCATAAAGCCGCTGCGGCGCACCAGCTGGAAGGAGGCGTCTTTTAAAGCGCTGTCCAGCTCGTCCACCTGCGGCAGGCTGGTGGTCAGCAGCAGATAGGGCGCACGGTTGGCAGCAAGCGCACGGCGCAGCCACTTGGTCTGCGCGTCAGGGGGCGTATTCAGGCAGAGCTTTTGCACCACATGGAATTTGCCGTAACCGGTGCTGACCCTGCCGCCGATCCCGGTGACGCCCAGCCCTTCCAGCAGGGCGTGCAGCTTTTTGTCCTGCCCGCTTTCCGAGACGCCGCAGATGAAATACAGCCCGCAGTTCGGTGCAAAGCGGAACAGCCCTACCTGATAAGGCTTGGTGTCTCCCTGCGCGGGAATCTTTGCCTTGGTCTGCTCGTAATGCGTGCCGAAGCTTTCCGGCTGGTCATCGGGCGTAAAATGCCCTGCGTGCAGGCTTTTGGCATAGCGGTCAAAGGCCAGCACGGGGATCCACGCCATCTTTTTGACTTTTTTGCGCAGGGTGGTCTCCACCTCCTCGGTGGATTCCGATGCAGCGATGGGCTTGGGCAGATAGAACGTTTTGTCGTACCACGGCATCGTATCGCTGAACAGGAGTTTGCCCTGCCGGACGCTTTCGCATAGCCGCTCCAGCGCGGCTTCCCCCTGCTGGACGAGGGTCTCGTGGCAGAGGGCAGAAAACAGGGTATCTGCCCGCAGGGTCTCCTCGGAGGTGTAGAGCGACAATGCGGAGTCCGAACCGCCGAAATGCACAGCGGTGTCGAACTGAAGCTTAAACAGAAAATAGTTCATAGCTGTCCACCTCATCAAAGAGGGCGTTCAGGCTGTCAAGTTCCACCGGTGCGCTGTAGTTTTTCAGCGTAAAGTTTTTCAGGCTGACGCGGCCGCTGCCGCGGGAGCCGTGACCGCCCAGATAATCCCATTGCAGCAGCTTCATGCCCTTGGCCAGCAGGGCAAGATCTTCCTCCACCTGTGCCGGGTCGGTTACATCGTAAACAATGCTGACGCCAAACACTGCACCGGCGATCACGCGCTCGATCTGGCGGGGGGTTGCCTGCGCGTTTGCACGGGAGATCGTGTTTTCGGTCTTGACCTCGGTCACGCGCACGCCCTTGCTGGAAAGTGCCTCTGCATTGGTCAGAAAGGCGTCTGCAAATTGCAGGCGGGAGCGGCGCACCGGCTCGGCGGAGCCGAACAGGCGCAGAATGCGTGCGTCGTCCGCACTGAGATCGGGCATATTCTCAATATCCTGACAGAGACTGCGGGCCAGCAGGGTGCGCAGCTTGCCCTTCAGGCTGCTTCCGGGCACGATGGGCAGACCGGTATAGGGGTCGCGCACCACCGGGCTGTCCACAGCACCGATGGCAGAAAACGCAGAGGAACCGCCGATGTGCATACCGGTGCACACGATCAGATCGCACCGGATCAGAATTTTTCCATACATAATCAATTCTCCTTGCCGCCAAGGTAGCGGTGGAAAGCGACCAGCGCTTCCATGTAGTGTGCAAAACGGATCAGATCCGCACGGTCGGTGGAAATGCCCTTGAGGTATTCCCGCAGATGCGCTTGTGTAATAAACTCTTTCATGGGATAAACTTTATCTTTACCGACACTTTCTCCGTTGTCGCGGCCATACTCGTAGGCTACGCGCACCCGCATCAGGTTGAGCTTGACCACACTGTCCGGTTTCAGCTTGTCCTCGGTGCGGATGCTTTCGTCATTATAGATATCGGTCACAAGGCTCAGCAAGTTGCGGATCTTGCTGGTGGTCACGGTCGTGCCGCTGCTTATCAGGGCGCGCATAATGCGCTCGGCCTCGTCCACATAATTCTCCGGCACCTTTCTCGGTATGGTCTCCGGCGGGAGCGCCTTCTGCGGGTCTTTGCCGCCGCGGCTGTTGTTATTCTGTTCTGCCATCTGTGTCGCCACCCTTTCTGTTCTGATACACATAAATGTAGATCGCGGTGATGAGCTGGTGACGCTGCACGGCATCAAAGGCCCAGTCGTCCATCATGCTGTGAGAAAATTGTTCGTAGAGCGGATAGTCCGGCGCGTTCTTTTCGGGGGAGAGCCGCGCCAGCAGATAGGCATACCGCGCAAGGTTGATGCGGTCGTTCTCCGCTTCCCGCAGCAGCGCCAGCAGATTGTAGAGCATGGAATTTCCGCGCGGGGTCTCGCCTTTGTCTGCGCAGCTGCGGTCATAGGCTTGGAAGAAGCGCTGCAAGCAGCCAACCTTTTCTTCCAGCACCTTTGTGCGGAAGGTGTCCCACGCATAGGTATGCCCCTGCTCCGGCTGCACCAGCAGATTGCCCTTTGCATCCCGGACGGCTTTGCGCTCCGGCGTAAACAGCGCCACGGCATTTTTACCGGGCAGATGCTTGGCGGCTTCCTCCAGTGCGGCGGTTTCCTCGGCAGAAAGCCGGATGGGGTAGTGGGGGTCGAAGATGCCGATGCCTGCGCTGAGAGTCAGCGCCCCGCAGGAAAAGGCGGTCAGATTGCGCTGGATGCGCTGCGCGGCTTCCAGAACATCGTTCCATGCGCCCACAAGGAATACGTCATCGCCGCCGGCATAGACGATGCTTACCTGCAAACCCTCCAGAATGCCGTTGATATAGCCCTTGAAGAACAGGGACATCTGCCGGGAGAACGCCGAGGTGCGGGACAGGTTGACGTAGCGCATCCGCCGTACCGGGTCTTTTTCGTTCTCCTGCTCAAAACCGGAGATGAACGCGTGGCCGAGGTTGTCCACATCCATGCGGCAGACCGCAATGCGGCGCACGCCCGCAGCCTGCTGGGCCAGTTCGTCCATACTGTTGCTGGCGGCGTAATCGCCCACATACAGGTTGGTGGTGGAGGGAAGGGGGCTGTACGGGGTGTTTTTTGTGTATGCCCGTAGGATCGGTTCGCCGGAAGCAAGGCGCTTTTGCGCCGCAGCCCGGTCGGTCGTGGTCAGGTAGACGCTGCCGCCGTCCAGCGTGGGCAGCGTGCAGTCATCGGCTGCCGAGGGCTGACGGCTTACCACCAGCACGCTCCTGTGCTGAATTTTGTCAGAAAACTCCACAAACAGCCTGCACCACGGGCAAAGCTCGTCCGTAAGGGCGGCGCTGGTGCCGCACACCTTGCATTCCCGGCCATCCGGGTAAGCGGCGGTATCGTTCAGCAGCCGCAGATCTTCGGCGGTGTAGCGATGGAATTTGTGCTGTTCCAGCAGCCGGTTCACCCGGCGGAACAGCTCCTTATAGGGGCTGCTCTGGGCGGGGGTGTTGGTCAGGTCGTTGCCGGAGCAGGGCGTCCATGCGTTTGCCAGAAACAGCTGGGTGCCGAACTGCTGTTGCAGCCAGCGGTTGAACTGCTGGTTCCAGCGGGTCAGGGTATCGGCCACGGCAGCGGTGTTGGGCAGCAGCACATAGCAGTGCCCGCCGCCGCTGTAAATCAGGTTGGCGCGGGACACGCCGCACCCGGCCAGAAGCTCGTCCAGATAGTGCTCCATGAACAGCTCCAGAAAGAACGACCGGCTGCGCAGGGAGCGCAGGGCGTTTTCGGTGCGGACGGTATAAAGGAACTTCTGGATGCGAGAAAAATCGGCGGTGTAAAGCAGAAAAACGCCCTTCCGGCAAAAATCGTTCTTTTGCTCAAAAAGCGTTTTACGCAGGTTGGTGATGTGGTTTGCCTGCACATATTCACTAAGGCACGCCGCAATGGCTGCGGTGGTCTTGGCGTGGTCGAACAGGGAAATATCCGCGCCGTCCCCGGGATAGATGCTGGACGGGAAACAGCCAAGCTGCGTTTCCAGCAGCCCCAGCAGCTTGCCGAGCTGTTCCGGCTGGGGCTGTAACTGCGGCAGCTGCGCTTCCAGCGTGCGCACGGCCTCAACATAGACGGCAGCGGAAAGCGGCTGGGACTGCTGCGGCAGTTTCAGGCTGCCGTCCTGCGGCTGCGCGGGCATCATCCAGCCGGGGTGGGAACCGTTCAGGTGGGTGAACACCGCATCCAGCGGAAGCTCCCGCCGGTAGGCATCGCTTTCGCCTTCGGTCTCCCGGCGGTCAGCCGCGCCGGAAAGCAGGTTGGCCAGATAGACCAGATACGCCGGGGAATCGGCTGGCAGTGTTTTTGCAGCACCGCGCAGCGCGGCGGCGTGGTGGTAACGCACGCAGTCCAGAACCGGGGCCCAGTCTGCACCGGGCAAAACGCCGTGCAAAAACTGGCAGCCCTGTTCACTGTGGCTGCCGCGCTGCCCACCGGCACGGTACACCGCTTTGCCGGTGTCGTGCAGCAGCCCGCCATAGGTGGACTGCAGGGTGAGAACGTTCAAAATACCATCTCCTTTACAAACTGTGGAAGAGTTGCACAACAAATGAAAAATATAATTGTATATTTTGTGAGATATGCTTTGATTTGGCTCTATTATAGCACATTTTGTCGCAATACAAAAGCCATGGCAGAGAAAATGCCGCAGCAGCTCTGTTCATAGAGAAAAAGCCCACGAAAACCGAAAAGTTAAGGCACGCAAAAGAAAAACTCCGCACCATTTTTGATGCGGAGTTTTTTGCCCCCTTGCGGGGATAAGTTGAAATTGCTCCTATTGGCAAATTCATGAGTGATATTGATAGGTTTCCGTCCCCTTGCGGGGATAAGTTGAAATCTGAGTGCAATCGGCAACAATGCAGAAGTTGTCGGGTTTCCGTCCCCTTGCGGGGATAAGTTGAAATACGGTGAGGGCAAGTTTGGTGATTATAATTTCTTGTTTCCGTCCCCTTGCGGGGAGAACCCTCTCAGTCACGGCTTACGCCGTGCCAGCTCCCCCGAAAGGGGGAGCTTAGTACAAGGTAAGTGGCAGCCGGAAAAGCTCTCCCTTCGGGAGAGCCGGCGCGCAGCGCCTGAGAGGGTTTTTACGGGGATAAGTTGAAATACAAGAAGGTTATTTTTCACTCTGGCGTATTCCAGTTTCCGTCCCCTTGCGGGGATAAGTTGAAATCGGTTGAACCGTGTTCGGCTTGCTTTCATTTCTGGTTTCCGTCCCCTTGCGGGGATAAGTTGAAATAGCAAAGCTGTTCTAAGAAAAAGAGAAAAATACTTGATTTCAGGGCAGCTTTCACAATTCCAAGACCAATATACCACAACTATACGAAAAATAAAAGAGCATTTTTGGCAGAAGGTTGGAAAAGCGGGTGCGAGCCGCCCACCGAAATGGAGAAACAGGCGGCTGAATGGGGGCAGCTGCACCGGGAAGCTCAGGGCGAGCCATAGCGGCGGAAGCCTGCAAAGGCGAAGATGCTGCGCTTTAGGGTGCTGCCGTCCGGGCAGGTGGTCTCCTGGCTCTGGCGGCGGGAGCAGGCGGCCAGCGTGGGGATGCCCGCGGCTTCCAGCCGCTGGACTACCCGGTACACAAAGGTGCACTCGCCCTGACAGAGCACGGCGTCCGGGTTAAGGTGCAGGATGTGGTCGGCGTATACCGTGGCAAGGGAGTCCAGCGCGGTCTCGTCGGCGGCGGGGTCGATGGCGGGAAACGCAAGATCGACCACCGTGCCGTAGCGCTGCGCCGCCGCCTGCTGCTCGGTGCTCCACAGGGCGTGGGGGTGGTTGGAAAAGTTGATGAACATAGCGTGTACCTCCCGGTTCTTTAAAAAAGGCTCCCGTCCGCACAAAACGGACGGGAGCGCTGGCGCGGGGCTCACCGCTCGTCGATGCGGTGGCCGACGTTGTTGCCGGCCAGAGCGCCGGTAACGCCGCCAACGATGGCGCAGGGGATGGTGCCGGCAATGGCGCCGACAGGGCCGCCCACGGCGATGCCGATGGAAGCGCCCTTCACGGCGCCTGCGACGGCACCGGCTGCGGCGCAGCCCAGAGTAGAGATCAGCTCAAACATGTTTTTCACCTCCTTTCACCTACCAAAAGCCCACGGCAAGGGCACAGTTAAGGTAGAAAAAAATAAATCTGCATAAATTTTTTAAGCCATTGTAGCAGCGGCTTTTTTATGGTATGATGCAGATAATGGATCTTATAAAAAGGAGTGTTGCCCTGTGCTAAAGACTTATATCACCACCGTGCCTTTGCAGGGAAAGCTGGACCCTATGCTGTACCAGCGGGAGTGGGCAGAGGCCCCCACGGCCACCTGCTTTCCCATCGTGCAGGTAATGCGGGATACCCTTGAACCCGGGGACACGGTGCGGCTGCTGGCCATCCGGCAGGAAAACGCCGATACCGCCCGCAACTATCAGCGCCTGCTGGAAGAGCTGGCGCAGCTGGGCATTGCAGAAGCGCAGGTGGAGCCGGTGTCCCTGCCCGAGGATCAGCGCCCGGAAACGCTGATCGGCCTGTGCCGGGATCTGGTGGATGCCCTGCCGCAGGTCACCCGGGTGTATGCCTGCATCACCTACGGCTCCAAGAGCATCCCGGTGGTCACGCTGACCGCGCTTACCTGCGCCGAAGCCACCCACACCGAGCTGGAGGTGGGCGGCGTCTATTATGGCGAGGTCAAGCGGGAGAACGGAAAGGTGGTGGGTGCGCGGCTGTACGAGATGGCGGCGCTGTACCAGCTGGCCGGGCTGGTGGGCACCATGCGGGACAGCAAGACCGCAGAAGAGGTGTTCCGTCAGCTGATCTGGATGAGCCAGCACCGGGAGGACTGAACTGCCATGAAGAATGATAAAGTATGGGATAAGATCGATGCTTCGCCCCTGCTGCAGCTGCCGCCGGAGCAGCGCAAAGCGCTGCACGAGGCGGGGGATGAACAGTTCCGCACCCTTTGGGGCGATTGCTTTGCCGCTGCGCTGACCCTTGGGCAGCCGGTGGACGGCGGGGACTTTTGCCGCATCTTCCTGAATGCGTTTGATTTCTGGGTGCCGAAGCCCGGGCAGACCTTCAGCGCCTATCTGCGCAGCGCCCTGAAGCACCAGAACGCCCATGACGCGCAGCAGGAACAAATGGCGGTGACCGGCTTTGGCCGGGAGACCAACCGCAAGATCAAAAATGCCTTGGCTTATATGGCGAAGAACCAGATCACCGAGGAAAAGCTCTGCCACGACCCGGAAAAGGAGCAGCTGGTGGCCGATATTGCTGGGGTCGGGGTCAAGACCCTGCGGGAGGCGCTGCGCAACAAGCGGTCAATCCTCAGCTTGGACGGCACCGATGGCGAGGAGACGGCACTGGAAACGCGGGTCGCCGACCCGGCGCAAAGCGTGGAGGAGCAGGCCGAGCAGACCGGTGAGCTGCTGGCATGGCTGCACCGCGGCATCGGGCTGATGAACTTGCAGCAGAAGGAGCAGTACGGCAAGACTGCCGGGCCGCTGTGGAGCAGCGTACTGCTGGGCTTTTTGCGCAACAGGGACGTGCTGCCCCCGGCAGAGGATACCCCCGCGCGGCTGGCAAACTGCGATGATCTGCGTCCGCTGGAACAGGACAACTGTCTGTGGGACATCCTGCTGCTGCATAAGTATGTGGCGTTTACCGTTCAGCCGCCCTATGCGCCCAAAGCGCTGGAATGCGCCGCGCTCCACGCCCTGCTGGACCCGGAGCGCAACCCGGCGCAGGATAAGACCGTGGCAGAATTTCTTGGTGTGAGCCGGGCGGCGGTGTCGCAGCGGCGCAAAACATGGCAGCAAAAACTGGTGCAGATGAAAACGGAACAGGAGGACGGATAAGATGGGACGCAATGTTTTACTGCTATATATGAGCATTTTCAACAAGAACCCGAAGATCCAGACCCAGACCCAGACCAACGAGGGCGCGGTGCGATATCTGATAGAGGAAGGGGAGACCCCGGACTGCATTCTGGCACTGTGCAGCGAGAGGGTGCGCAAAGAAGCGAAAGAGATGCCGGACGGCAGCACCCGCACCACGCTGGAATACTTCCGGGATAGCTTTCTGCCCAAGGTGCACATCCCGGCAGAACGGCTGGTGGTGATCGAGGTGCCGGACAGTATGGACGAAGAAACACAGTTTCAGGCCATCTCGCAGCTGCTGGAAAAAATCGAAAAGGAGGACACCCTTTTTGTTGACCTTTCCGGCGGTATGCGGGACGTGGCCATGCTGCTGGTGACGGTTGCACGCTGTATGCGGGACCTGCGCTATGTGCAGACCCGCCGGGTGATCTGTGCGGAACTGAACAATAATGAGACCGTTGTTCACGACCGCACCCAGCTGTATGGTCTGTTTGACTTTGTTACCGCCATGGACGCGTTCTTCTCCACCGGCACAGCACAAAAGCTGACGCGCTATCTGCGGAGCGAGGGCGAAAAAGACCCGGTACTGCACGCGCTGCTGACCCGCATCAACCAGTTCTCGGAAGATCTGGCACTGTGCCGGGTGCGGAAGCTGAGCAACGATTTGAACCAGATCGCTCAGGCGCTGAAAGAAACGCCCAAGAAGAGCCAGAACCTGACCGACCTGTTCTTCCAGATGCTGAAAGACCGTTTCAGCACCGAGTTTGCAGAGCTGCTTTCCTCCGGTGAAAAGGCGCTGCCTGCACTGGTGAGCTGGTGCGCCGGCCACGGGATGTACCAGCAGGCGCTGACCCTGCTGTGCGAGCAGATGCCGGAATACGTCTGCCAGCATCTCTTTGTGCAGCCCACCCCCAAAGGCTGGGAGTATCTGGCAGCGCAGATGCAGAACAGGGGCAAGCCGTGGGTGTACCCGCTGTTCCACTTCCACTTCTGCCGGTTGACGCTGTTGCAGAAGGAATATCCCTATACAGCAGACCTGCGCCTGACCCGCAGCCGGGACGATGCAGAAGGCAATATGCTGTTCGGCGTAGCAAATGATGCAGAAATGCACGATTATCTGGATATGGTACTTGCCTCTGAGCAGCTGGTCATCGACCCTGCCATCCGCCCGCAGCTGGAACAGGCTGCCCTGCTCTACCAGCGTGTGATGCAGTACCGCAACCAGATCAATCACGCCAGCGCCAACGACCTGGGCTTACAGAGCGAGCGCGTTCTGCCGCTGGATACAGAGCACATTAAAGAGACCCTGCAAAAGATCACCGCCTATCTGAATGAGATCCGCCCCTTGAAGCGGAACGTCCCGCAGGACATCGAGGAAATTCCCGTTGACGCGGCCATCCCCGCTGGAACGCCCGCCCGCTGACCCTAAAACAGAAGAAACCCTGAAAAGCAAAGCCCCTCCGCACTGGTTCATACCAGCAGCGGAGGGGCTTTTTTGTCCCCTTACGGGGATAAATTGTAATCTGACCAGTTCACCAACGACACGCCCGACAAGGTGTTTCCGTCCCCTTGCGGGGAGAACCCTCTCAGTCACGGCTTACGCCGTGCCAGCTCCCCCGATGGGGGGAGCTTTTGCAGCTGCCGTTACCCTGTACTAAGCTCTCCCTTCGGGAGAGCTGGCGCGCAGCGCCTGAGAGGGTTTTGCGGGGATAAGTTGTAATCAATCGAATCCGCCCTTGATGTCGCGATTATGTTGTTTCCGTCCTCTTGCGGGGATGAGTTGTAATCCAAGGAAGCCTACCTCATCCACTATGACAACAAGTTTCCGTCCCCTTACGGGGATAAGTTGTAATCTGTTTGCCTTCTGCGGCGGCTGGGGCGGCAACTGGTTTCCGTCCCCTTGCGGGGATAAGTTGTAATCTGCGCCATATCAAGGCATGGAATATGAGCATCGTTTCCGTCCCCTTGCGGGGATAAGTTGTAATCTGGTCAGATTCTGTCTGGTGAACGGATCTTTACGTTTCCGTCCCCTTGCGGGGATAAGTTGTAATAGCAAACTTCACCGGAAAAGCGCGAAAAATACGCGCAAAACAGGGAAGAACGCATAATACAAAACTATTATACCTCTTTTTGCCGCAAAAGAAAAGAACGTTTTCAGGAAAAAAAGGCCGGATTCCGGGGTGCGAAGCGGAAAGCCCGGCGGGCGGCAAAAGCGCCCGCAACGCACAAAACCCGCCCGGCGAGGCAGAAGGTGTTCCGGCAGGGCGGGTGTTTTTGGTGCTGCTTTGGGCGGCTTACAGGATGCGCACCCGGATGACGGCGGGGATGCTGCTCAGCTTCTCGCTCAGGCGGGCATCCACGACACCGGTGGCGTCCAGCATGGTGTAGGCCATGTTCTTTTTGCTCTTGTTCACCATGTTTTCAATGTTCAGACCGGCCTCGGTAGTCAGGGCAGTAATCTGGCTGATCATGCCCGGCTCGTTTTTGTGGATGATGCAGATGCGCTTGCCGCCAGCGCGGGGCTGGTGCACTTCCGGCAGGTTGACCGAGTGGGTAATGTTGCCGTTGCGCAGGTAGTCGCTCAGCTCCTGCGCTGCCATGATGGCGCAGTTGTCCTCGGCTTCCGGGGTGGAAGCGCCAAGGTGCGGGGTGCACACGATGCCGGGACGGCCCAGAATGGCCTCGGAGGGGAAGTCGGTCATGTAGCCGGACACCTTGCCGTTGTCCATGGCTTCCAGCAGGGCGGCGGTGTTCACCAGCTCGCCGCGGGCGTAGTTCAGGATCTTGACGCCGTCCTTGCACAGGGCAAGGGTCTGGGTGTTGATGGTGTCCTTGGTGGTGGGCAGGTAGGGCACATGGATGGTGATGTAGTCGCACAGGGGCAGCATATCGTTCAGGTTTACACAGTGGTGCACCTGACTGCTCAGGTTCCATGCGGCTTCAATGGAGATATAGGGGTCGTAGCCGTAGACCTCCATGCCCAGCTCGATGGCGCAGTTTGCCACCCGGGAGCCGATGGCACCCAGACCGATGACGCCAAGGGTCTTGCCCTTGATCTCGTTGCCCACAAACTGCTTTTTGCCCTTTTCCACGCTCTTTGCCATGGCGGGGTCACCGGCCAGACCCTGACACCACTGGGCGGCGGCGGCCACATTGCGGCTGCCTGCGATGAGCATGCCGATGACCAGCTCCGCCACGGCATTGGCGTTGGCACCCGGGGTGTTGAACACCACGATGCCCTGCTCGCTGCAGCGCTCCAGAGGGATGTTGTTCACACCCGCACCGGCGCGGGCGATAGCCAGCAGATTGTCGTTGAAAGTGGTGTTCAAAAGGTCGGCGCTGCGCACCAGAATACCGTCCGGGGCGTCGGCATCCACCGTGACATCGAACTGGTTCTTGGGCAGCTTTGCCAGCCCCACCGGGCTGATGGCGTTGAGCGTTTTGATGGTGTACATATCTGAAACCCCTCTTTATGCATTCTCTTTGCGGAACTTCTCCATGAAGTCCACCAGCTTGTCCACGCCCTCGGCAGGCATGGCGTTATAGATGGAAGCGCGCATACCGCCTACCAGACGGTGACCCTTCAGGTTCACAAAACCGGCCTCGGCAGCTTCGGCGCAGAACTTTTTGTCCATGTCCGGGTTGGGGCTGGTGAAGGTGACGTTCATGGTGCTGCGGTAGCGGTGCTCCACAGGATTTGTGAAGAACTCCTGCCCGTCCAGATAGTCGTACAGCACCTTGGCCTTGGCTTCGTTGATCTTTTGCATATTGGCAAGACCGCCGATGTCGTTTTCCAGATACTTGAGCACCAGACCGGTCATGTAGATGCACCAGCACGGCGGGGTGTTGTACATGCTGTCCTTCGCCAGCAGGGTGGTGTAGTTCATCATGGTGGGCACGTTATCTGCGGCGTGACCCAGCAGGTCATCCCGGATGATGGCAATGGCCATACCGGCGGGGGCTACGTTCTTCTGCACGCCAAAGTAGATGCAGCCGTACTTGCTGACGTCCACGGGCTTGGAAAGGATCATGGAGCTCATATCCGCCACCAGCGGCACGCCTTCCACCTGCGGCAGCTCCACATACTGAGTGCCGAAGATGGTGTTGTTCTGGCAGATGTGGATGTAGCTGGCGTCCTTGTCGTAGTCGATAGCGTTTACATCCGGGATATAAGTGAAATTTTTATCCTTACTGGATGCTACAATCTTGGCCTCGCCGAACTTGGCGGCTTCCTTGGCAGCCAGACCGGAGAAGTTGCCGGACACGATGTAGTCTGCCTTGCCGGTGGTCATAAAGTTCAGCGGCACCATGGCAAACTGCTGGGTAGCGCCGCCCTGAAAGAAGCCCACCTTGTAGTTATTGGGAATGTTCATCACCCGGCGCAGGGAAGCTTCGGTGTCCTTGATGATGGCGTCAAACCACTTGCTGCGGTGGCTCATCTCCATGACGCTCTGGCCGCTGTCGCCGTATTCCAGCAGCTCGGCCTGTGCCTGCCGCAGCACCTTTTCGGGCAGCATGCTGGGGCCTGCGCTGAAGTTATATACTCGTGCCATAATGAACCTCTCCTTTTCCTGTAATACACCTATCACGCAGCACCGCCTGTTTTGCGGTGCGTCTGTTACTTTCCGTAGCCGTAGTATACCGGTTTTTCCCTGCCGAAAACAAGAGCATCTTTGCACAAAGATATGGCCCCTGTACCCCGCCTGATGGCACAAAGCATACAAATGTGCGCCGTGTAGAGACAAAATATAAGACAAATGTAAAAGATATGCACTATGCCTTGGTTTCATGCGGATTTTCTACTCTTGCACCTTTGGCAGAAATGCGGTATACTGGGAATACTAAGACAAATGTAAAAACTTCCGCAGTCAAAACCGGACGGTTTTGACTGCTCCCTCGGGGAGGGAGGCTCTGGCGGGTACCGAAATACCCCCTCAGTCTGCTCCCCCAAGGGGACGCCTTATGGCAATGCCGGAAACTTTGCCGCCACCGCTGAAGCCGTCCCCTTGGGGAAGGTGGCTTGACGCGAAGCGGCAAGACGGAAGGGGTGCCCACACGAGCGCCTGAGAGGGCGCTCCCGCTAAACATTTACGGAGGTACAACAGATGTACGGTTTACCGGATACCCTGCGGCCGCTTTCGGCGGCGGAAGAACAGGTGATGTTGGCGGTGTGGGCGTGCCCGGGCGCGGCGGCGCGGCGGGACATCAGTCAGAAGCTCAAGGCCACCGGCTGGGCGGCGGCTACGGTGCTGAATTTTCTCTACCGGTTGGAGGAAAAAGGCTGGGTCAGGTCGGCAAAACAGGGCAACTGCAATGTGTATGTGCCGCTGGTCACCCGGCGGGCTTACGGCGTGTACTGTATGCGGCAGCGGCTGGATACCCTGTTTGACGGCGACCTTGCCGCCGCCGTCCATGCGCTGGTAAGCGAGAGCGGCTGCTCCCAGAGCGCCTTGGAGCAGGCCATCCGGGTGCTGGAGGAGAAGCATCAGGAGACCGAGGAGTACGATTTGTACGACCCCTACGGTTGAATTGTTTTATTTTTGTTTACAAATGGTTGGTTGACACCGAAATATCCGTTTTGTAATATAAAAACAATTGAAAAATGAGAAACTGATATGGACGAACAGGAAAGGAGCAGCCAGACACATGGATCATTTGCAGAATGTATTAAGCTACTTCGACCAGCAGCAGCCCCTTTGCGCAGAGCACGACCGCATCCCCAAGGACCTCTACCGGGAGTTCGGGGTCAAGGCCGGCCTGCGCGATGAGACCGGCAAGGGCGTGCTGGCAGGTCTGACCAACATCTCGGACATCCGGGCGTTCCAGTATGTGGACGGGGTCAAGCACCCGGCAGACGGTCAGCTGCTGTACCGCGGCTATGACGTAAAAGACCTCATCAACGGCAGCCGCGGCAGCCGCTTTGCCTTTGAGGAGGCGGGCTATCTGCTGCTGTTTGGTCAGCTGCCCACCCCGGAGCAGCTGGAACAGTTCTGCGCGGTGCTGGGCGAGTGCCGCACCATGCCCACCAACTTTACCCGCGATGTCATTATGAAGGCACCCAGCCACGATATCATGAACAGCATGGCGCGCAGCGTGCTGACGCTGGCGTCCTACGACCCCAAGGCGGCAGATTTAGATACCGCCAACGTGCTGCGCCAGAGCATTCAGCTGGCGGGCATCTTCCCCATGCTGGCGGTGTACAGCTACCACGCCTATAACCACTACGAAAAAGACGCCAGCATGTATATCCACCGCCCGGACCCCAGCCTTTCCACCGCAGAGAACTTTTTGCGGATGCTGCGGCCGGATATGCAGTACACCCCGCTGGAAGCCCGCGTGCTGGACGTGGCGCTGCTGCTGCACGCCGAGCACGGCGGCGGCAACAACTCCACCTTTACCACCCGCGTGGTCACCTCCTCCGGCACCGACACCTACTCGGCCATGGCGGCGGCGCTGTGCTCCCTCAAGGGCCCGCGCCACGGCGGTGCGAACCTGATGGTCATGCACATGATGCAGAACATCCGGGACAACCTCCACGACATCGAGGACGACGAGGAGCTGGAAGCCTACCTGAAAAAGCTGCTCCATGGCGAGGCCTTTGACCGCAAGGGGCTGATTTACGGCATGGGGCACGCCGTCTACTCTCTCAGCGACCCGCGCGAGGTAGTGTTCAAGGGCTATGTGGAGCAGCTTGCCCACGAAAAAGGCCGGGACAAGGATCTTTCCCTCTACACCCGCATCGAGCGCATGGCACCCCAGCTTATCGCGCAGGAGCGCAAGATCTTCAAGGGCGTCAGCCCCAACGTGGACTTTTACAGCGGTTTTGTATACGAGATGCTGGGCATCCCCATGGAGCTGTACACCCCGCTGTTTGCCGTGGCGCGCGTCATGGGCTGGAGCGCCCACCGCATCGAGGAGCTGCTCAGCGCCAACAAGATCATCCGCCCGGCCTACAAGAGCCTTGGCGGCACCCACGATTATATCCCGCGCAGCCAGCGGGCATAAAGGGAGGGCATCGGCATGGAAGAAATGCAGCAGCATCAGGGGGAATGGTTCTTCCTCCACGAGCTCAACGTGGATAAGGTGTTCAGCACCATCCAGCGGGCAGATTATCTCATCCTGTATTATATCAAGGTAGAGCAGGAGGAACACCCCGGCGAAAAGCTCTATCTTGCCGACCTTGCCGCCGCCATGGGGCTGCGGGTGACCGAGCTTTCCAAGGGCATCGAGAAGCTGCAGGACAGCGGCTTTGTAACATGGAAAACCGACCGCGAGGCCGGGCGCACCTATGTGGAGCTTTCCAGCAAGGCGGTGGAGCTGATGGCAGAGGAGCAGGCGCTTTTGCAGCGCTGCTACCGCAGGATGCGTGCCGAGCTTGGGGACGAGGAGCTGCGCCGCGCCGCTGCCACTATGCAGCGCGCCACCGCCATTCTGAACGAGGAGCGGGAGAAGGAGTTCCTTGCTGCGCAGTAACAGCCTTTAGAAAACGATTGGGAATGCGCGCCGCGTCTTCCGGGTTGCGGCACCCAGCATCCGCATCGTGCCTTGGGCGGCACTCGCATCTTGCTGGCCGCTGCCCCAACAACTCCTCCCTGTTTCCGCCACTGGCGGCGGTCGTCGTCGTTGCAGCGGAAAATAGATTTTTAATTTGGGGTTCTGAAAAGCCTGCGGGCTTTTCAGAACCCCTTTTTCACGGGAGAGGTTGTAGAGGAAAGCGCGGCGCTGCGGGCGAGCGCTTGCTCCCCCGGGGGGAGCTGTCGCGCAGCGACTGAGGGGCTATAAATGGAGAAGCGAAAAAAGCGTTAAAGCGCTAGCGCCGACTGGCGCAGCGCTAGCTTTTTTGTGCTTCGACTTCTTCTTTAGGATTGTTAAGGGCGTGTAGCCCTTG